>JBASFO010000023.1:0-4837 GCA_049653065.1 Minisyncoccia bacterium | reverse complement strand
CGATTCTTTGGGGTGTCTTTACCCTCCTTTTCTTTCTCGGAAAAACGGTGCTAATTGAATTTCAGAGTGCTGGAATGTATGTCTGCTGGAAATTTCTGATACCGAGCGTCGCTCGGACTCTGTTTGTAGTGTATGCGACTGATGATGATTCCATACGCTTTCCCGACCCTTCCTCTCATCTCGACTAGTATGCGAAATGTCGCCGTCTTCCCTGCCGGAATCTTTGAGTACACGATCGTCCCTAGGGTGACTTGGGTGACACCCGCTCCCTTGCAGGAAATATCTGTCGTGACTATGGTCCCTTCTGCAGTTCCCTCGATTTGATACACAAACCCCGTTGGTTTTTTGCCGGAAGCAATTGAGAGTGGAATGTATACCGTTTCTTTTGGTGCAGTTATGTCTACGAGGAGAAAGAATTCTCCTGCCCCTATGTCGGGCCCTTTCGGGACCCGTATTCTTTTAAATCGTGCCTGTGTCTTTTGGACGCGAACGTTCATTGGTACATCATACACGAAGGATGCAGTGCTTGGACGTTGGATGTCCGAGTTTGGCTCGTGCACCATAGAATCCTACATACCTCTGTGGTATGCTCCACGCCAGAAAGGCACCCGAGTGGTTCGGGTGAAATGGAAGAGTATGGGAAAAACAACATACGCTTTTTTGATGGGAGTCATTGGGCTCGCAGCGCTTTGCTACATGTGCGTTGCCGGTACAAGGCTCATGGGAGTAGAGGTGTCATGGTGGCCTCCAACAGGAGCTCCGACCCTTGAGGGCGCCGGCACAGTGATGCTTGCGGCATTCATTCTCCTCCTCCTCATGGGAAACGCCGTCTATCAGACGCTCACCGAGCCCCCAAAGACACCGTGAACGAGAGGCGTTTTGCATGCGGGGATAGGGTACGAAGTACCCTATCCCCGCATTTCTCTTTCAAAACAAATGGACACACGTGGACATCGGATGTCCAAGGTATGTGAAATTAGATTTCGGTACCAAGCACCGCTCCAGTCTCCATGTCAATGATGCGGAGTGAAGTGCCTTGAGTACCGAGTAGGAAGAAAATAGAGACAATACGTTCTAGAAACGGAACGCTCCGCCCAGAGGGCGGAGCGTTCCTGCCCGTTCACCCCGCTTGAGATACATGTCCCTGTTTGTACAGTTGTCCTTTGGTGTAAGGTGTCCCACCTTCACCTATGCGGACTTGGAGTGTGTTTAGGATGTTCCCAATCGACGTGAACTGCCCTTTCATTTTTTCTCTCCCCTTCTTTCTGTCAAGCGAATTCTGCGGAAAAAACTCTGTATAACCTGTGCATAACAAGGGTATATCTTCCCTATCACGAGCGAGACCGGGAAATCCTGACTACGCCTCATTTCTTTCTGATCTCGCAACTGATGCTACTATTGCTACATACTTCTAATCAATTACTTATGTGGGAACGAAATAGTCATGGGGTAAGTCCAAAAAAGAAAGCACCGCGCAAGAAGACGAAAAAGCGTCTTGCGGCAAAGAAGGCAAGAAACGAAGCGAAGCGCAAGAAGCGCTAATCCCCATGGACGCACGCGAATTTCGCATGCGAGCAGCGGTGTGGCCCTACCCGGGTATGGCTGCGTGGCGCTTTCTGACGCTTCCGAAAAAGCATGGAGTAGCGATAAAGAAGACCTGGGGCAAGCATGCGCGCGGGTGGGGTTCGCTTCCCGTGTGTGCGACTATCGGGAAAACATCCTGGAATACCTCTATCTTTCCCGATAAAAAGTCAGGCTCCTATCTCCTCCCCCTCAAAGCCGCGGTCAGAAAAGCAGAGCAGGTGAAGGACGGCGCGACACTCACCTGTACGGTAAAGATTCGACTGTATACCTAAGTATGAAAATACTCGGATATGGCATACTCGTGAGTATCGCCCTCGCGGCGCTTTTCTATGGTTTCAACACCTTCATATATACTGAAAAGCAAGGTGATGCGACTATGAGAACCGGAACCCCACAAGTACAGGTACTTCCGCTTGAACACGCGACTGCGGTTATCCTCTTTGACGAAGTCGTGATCTACATAGATCCGACCGGTGGTCCTGAAGCATTTGTAGGACAGCCTTCTGCAGATCTCATCCTTCTTACAGATATTCATGGCGACCATCTTGATCCTGAAACGCTTGCAGCGGTTCTTGGAGAGGCGACACTCATTGCACCACAATCGGTCATAGATGCGCTTCCTGATGAGCTCGCGACGCGCGCACTACTGCTCGGAAATGGAGAGGTAACAACGGCGCTTGATTTTGAAATCACTGGAGTACCCATGTACAACCTCCCCGGAGCAAACGAACAGTTCCATGAGAAGGGTCGAGGTAACGGCTACATCCTTGAGAGAGATGGGTACCGTCTCTACCTCGCCGGAGACACGGCGGGAACGCCCGAGATGCGTGCACTTGCCGACATCGATCTCGCCCTCATACCCATGAATCTCCCGTACACCATGAGTGTTGCGGAGGCGGCGGAGGCGGTCCTCGCATTTTCTACAAAGGAAGTGGTGCCGTATCACTACCGCAACCAAGACAAGACACTCGCTGACGTGCTCCATTTTAAGGAGCTTGTAGAGGCGCGTACTTCCGAAATACGGGTGACCCTTCTTCCCTGGTATCCTTCGTAAACGTAGCTGCTGGTGTGAGATATACCCCGTATCACTTTTTCCAAAAAAAGTGATACGGGGTATACTACCAACACCTTTATTCGTATAACGGTATATTCATGGACAATACTTGCACCATGTGCGGACACGCACATAAGGAGGACGGTACCTGCGACTGTGGTTGCGGCACGCCTGCAGCTCCCGCAGCCCCTGCGGCGCCCGCTGAAGGAACGATGTAGCAACCTCCCTTGATCCAGGGAACGGTACGAACACGGCGGCCCATACGGGCCGCCGTGTCGTATACTAAGCACCACATGCGTACAAGAGGGTTTACACTCATAGAACTCCTGGTAGTCATCGCCATCATAGGTATTCTCTCTTCCGTTGTTCTTTCTTCCGTAAACGCTGCACGAGAAAAAGGTGAAATCGCTGCGACAAAAAGTGAATTGCAGGAAATAAAGAAAGCAATTGATCTTCTTGTCGCTGACACGGGACTCTGGCCCGGAGGGAAAACTGTTGAGGAAATAGAAAGTGGAGGTAGTAATGAGCTATGGAGCCTTACCGGAGGAGATGCGGGACTTGTCGCAACTGACGGTTCCTTCCCTGCCTGGAATGGACCCTATATACATGAGATTCCAAACGATCACTGGGGAAACCCCTATTTCTTGGATACTGACTATCAGGTAGATGTGGATGGGAATCCATGTCAGGGCGTCTGCCTCACCGTAGTCGCGCTTGGATCGTTTGGTCCGAACGGAACTGGGCAAAATGTGTACGACAGCGACGATATCATTACTATTCTCCATCGATGAACTTCGCACTGGCTCTTCTCATTTTCTTGGTGGGCATGCTCCTCATAGGGGTGGCGGTAGCAGAGCTCCTCAAGACAAACCGTATCAAACGGTTCTATTTTATTCGACATGGTGAGACGCTCATGAATGCCGAGCATAGGAAGCAGGGCGCCGAGGGCGGCTTAACCACAAAGGGTAAGGAGGAGGCGGCACGTACCGGTAGTGCGCTTATTCCCTGCGGTATTACCCGTATCCTCTCGAGCACGTACGAGCGAGCACAGGAAACCGCACGCATTATCGCGGAGCAAACACATGCGCCTGTTTCTTTCTCGGATCTTCTCATAGAGCGAAGAAACGCGAGCGAGGTCATCGGAAAACCAACAGATGACGAGCAGGTGAAACATATCATGAATCTTACGGCCTACGGCTACCATGACGATGAGTACCGTTACTCGGACGAAGAAAACTTCATAGACTTAAAAAAGCGCGTGGTGCAGTGTCTCGCATTTCTTGAGACACAGAAGGAAACCGAACTTGCGGTAATAACCCACCACGCATTCTTACAGATGCTTCTCTCTTATCTTCTGGTTGGCAAGGCGCTCCATGCGGGGGACTATGTAAAGCTCTCGTTCTTTAATCCTACGGATAATGGGAGTATTACCGTGTGCGAGTACACGCCATTCAAACGCTTTTCAAAAGAAGGAGCGTGGAAGATCCTCTCGTATAACGCGAAGGCGAACGAGACACACATTGCATGACCTATCTTGAAAGTATCTTGCTTGGGGCTCTTGAGGGGTTGACCGAATTTCTTCCCGTTTCCTCAACGGGACACCTTATACTGGCGAGCTCCGTGTTTGAAATTGCTCAAACCGATGCGTTTAAATCCTTTGAAATCGCCATTCAGCTTGGCTCTATTCTTGCAGTACTCATCCTGTTTTGGAGACACTTCCTTAAGATACCGGTGCTTCTACGGCTTGCAGTTGCGTTCATTCCCACAGGCCTCGTCGGACTCTTTCTGTATAGGTTTATAAAAGATATCCTTATCGGAAACACACTCCTGGTGGTCGTGGCTCTTTTTCTCGGCGGTCTTGCTCTCATTCTGGTCGAACGCTCTATAAAACCAAGAAAAGAAGAATCTACAGAGGAAGTCCCCCTTACTCTCCCTCAATCCTTTTTCGTAGGATGCGCTCAAGCAGTCGCCGTAATTCCCGGCGTCTCTCGAAGCGGCGCGACCATTCTCGGGGGCCTTTTGATGGGTATACCGCGCACCACTATCCTCACCTTCTCTTTTCTTCTTGCGGTTCCCACGATGATCATGGCGACTGTCTATGATTTATATAAAACCCCGGAAGCGCTCTTCGGTACGAATCTAGAACTCCTTGTGGTTGGATTCGTGTCTGCCTTTGTGGTGGCGCTCTTCACCATACGG
>JBASFO010000022.1:0-5559 GCA_049653065.1 Minisyncoccia bacterium | reverse complement strand
TCTCTTTGCACTCTCCTATAGTAAGCTCGGCCTTGGATTGCCTCTCCTTGTGTTTCTCCTCGTGCTCCTCTCTCTAGCCTTCATTGTCGTCTATGATCTCCGACACACCATAGTGCCGCTTCACGGGAGCATCTGCCTCTTTGCGTTTTCTTTTACTTTTCTCATCCTTACCTCAACCTCGCTCGCGACTCTCGGTACAGCACTTCTTACCGCGGGCGCGATAGGTGCGGGCTTTCTTGCGCTCCACGTCCTCTCAAAAGGAAGGGCTATGGGACTTGGGGACGCGCCCGTGGCGCTCTCACTCTCTCTACTTGCGGCACCGTACGCATTTCCCGGTCTTCTTTTTTCGTTTTGGATCGGAGCACTGTTCGGTATCGTTATATTGTTTGCCCGGCGCGGCGGGCCTACAATGGGAATTGAGGTGCCATTCGTGCCGTTTATGGCGGCAGGATTTCTCCTCGCCTACCTCACTTCATGGAATCCTTTCTAGAGCATGTCTAAAAATCTCAGCTGCTCTCTCCGTACCTCTCCCAAGCGGGGATTTTCGCTCGTAGAGCTTCTCGTGGTGCTCTCTATCATCTCCATTATTACCTCCATTGCGCTTATGGGGCAGTCGACTTTTAATCGTTCGATTCTCCTTACTAACACCGCATATTCGTTAGCCCTCTCCATGCGCGAGATGCAGGCTTTAGGACTCTCGAGCCGCAAGTACGCAGGTGTGCAGGACGCGGGCTACGGCGCGTATTTTGGTACCCCACCCCTGACAGAGTACACGCTCTTTGCGGACACCGTGGATGCTGATGCGGCTGGTATTCTCGTAAACTGCAAAGTCGGTCAGGCGCTTGCCGTGGGAAATCCTGAGAAAAAACCAGGGGATTGTCTATACACTACGGGAAGCGACGCACTAATACGGAATTATGTATTTAGTAGGGGATACTATATCAATCGCTACTGTGCGCAATCTGGAGCGAGTACGTATTGCTCAACTGATGCCTCGCCCAATAACCTCACGGGACTTCATATTGTGTTTGTGCGCTCTACTACGGAGACCGCGATGACGATACGGAGAAACGGATCATGGGTTGCTGCTTCACAAGTGCAAATCTACCTGCGTGGGGGCGAGATTCCTGATGAGCGTGCGGTGTGCCTCACCACGGTGGGACAGATATCCGTGTCACTCACTACCTGCTCATGAGGATGCCCCACTCTATGCGCGGATATACCCTGCTTGAGATGATTGTTGCGGTCGGTATCTTTAGCATCGTCATGCTCACCGCTACCGGTGCATTCTTGACCCTCATACGACTTGACCGCGAGGCACGGCTCACTAATAACGTCGTAACCAATCTCTCGTTTGCGGTTGATAGTATCGCACGTGCACTTAGGACCGGTGTGAACTACGACTGCTCGCCCGCGACCTCAGGCACCTTCGACAACTGCACCTCCTCAAGCATTGCGTTTCGCGATGAGGACAATCGGGCTATTACCTACGGCATTTCAAGCGGGAGGGTAACCGCAAACGTGGATGGCATACAGTCTTTTCTTACTGATCCAAACATTACAGTGAGCACCCTCTCTTTTGAGGTACGGGGTATGGGCACCACCGAAGCGTGTGGATCGCGGATTGAACCGCAGGTAACCTTCACGATGCAAGGAGCGATGACTTCGGGACAAGGTGCCATCGTTGACTTCACCCTACAAGGAGGCGCGACGAGACGCAAGCTCGAGCTCTCTGCAAGCGTATGCCCATGAGTATGAGAAAAGAAAGACGAGAAACGAGAAACGAAAGTGATAAGGGGTTTACTCTTGTGGAGACCATGGTCGCTATCGCGGTTGTAGCAATCGCCCTTGTCGGACCCTTTGTCGCCGTGCAAAACGCACTTCGAGCCTCCTATACTTCACGCGACCAGCTCATCGCCTCACAGCTTGCCCAAGAGGGTATGGAGTACGTGCGCAGCGTTCGTGATGCAAACTTTTTGAATAATCGCGCGGGGGGATGGCTCGATGGATTTAATACCGCAACTCAAAATAGAAATCGATGCTTTTCTCTCACGAGCACCAATCCCACCGGATACTGCACGGTAGATCCCATGGGAGGAGATCTCCACCAGAGCGCTGCGAGCATGGTGGGGTATCTCACCCTTGCGAGTGTTCCCGTGCTTGATATCACTCCCGCTGGGTTTTATCGACACGCCGCCACCTCTCCCGACTCAAAGTTTAAGCGCTCAGTTCAGATCGCCACACTTTCGGCAGATGAAATTCGTGTCACGGTCGTCGTCTCATGGATCACGACGGGACAGACGTATTCTGTAACCGTGGTTGGCAACCTCCAAAACTGGCAATGATCTACTCCATGAAACCACATCGAGGATTTACGCTTCTCATCGCCGTCATACTAGCATCAGTGTCGCTCTCCATTGGACTTGCGCTTCTTGATATTGCGTACAAACAAGTCATTCTCGCCTCTGCGGCGCGGCAATCCCAAGTCGCGTTTTATGCAGCAGACACTGCTATGGAGTGCGCACTCTATAATGATCAAATAGGGAATGCGTTTGCCTACAGCATCCCAACCGGGACCAATAACATTACGTGTAATGGACACGCTATTCCCGTCACTTTCACGAGTCCCAGCTCCGGAACCAGAACCCGTACCTTCTTCGTGCCCTGTTCACCTCCCGCGGGCGCGACTACGGAACTCGCGCGGGTAACGATTTATAAAGAATCAAATGCCGCAACCGGTATCTACGTTGAAGGCTATAACGTGTGCGCTTCAAGCGATACGCGTCGCATTGAGCGAGGACTGAAAGTAACCTATTAAAAGCGTATACTGGAGGGCGATGCAGGATATACGAGAAATCCGTGGGCGGGCAGAGAAGCTACGCACGAGCATACAGCGCTACCGCGCCCTGCTGCATGAGGGTGATGAGAGTCCCATCTCCCCCGAAGCGCTCGATTCTCTGAAGCGTGAGCTTACTGAACTCGAGCGTGCCCATCCTGAACTCATAACTTCGGATTCGCCTACTCAGACGGTCGCGGGGAAGCCACTACCCGAGCTTAAAAAAGTGCGCCACCAGGTGCGACAATGGTCGCTTGATGACGCATTTGATCTTGATGATCTACGCGCGTTTGATGAGCGCGTGCGTCGAAGTCTCGCTCGTACAGAGGGGAGAGCATGTGTGCCTACCTATGCATGCGAGCTAAAGATCGATGGCGCACATATTATCTTGACGTACGAAAAGGGAAATTTGGTGCTTGCGGCAACTCGTGGGGATGGAGAGATCGGTGAAGATGTGACCCACACGGTCAAAACCATTCGTGATATCCCTCTGACACTCTCGCGTCCCGTCGATCTTATCGTCGAGGGCGAGGCGTATATGTCAAAACAAGGATTTCTCGCGCTGAATGCCGCGCGCCGCGCGCGTGGCGAGGAGGAATTTGCAAACCCCCGCAACATAGTTGCTGGGTCGCTCCGTCAGCTCGATCCCTCAATTGCTGCTTCGCGACCGCTTGGCGCTTTTCTCTATGATATAGAGGGACTCTCGCAAGTGCGGCCGGAGACACAAACGGGTGAACTTAGGTATCTGCGTACTCTCGGACTTCCTGTCAATCCGCACGAAGCACCCGCCTCCTCGATAGAAGAAATACTCTCGTACTGGAAAGCGTGGCAGGGCGCACGGCGCGATAGGGAAGACTACCTCATCGATGGCATTGTGGTGAAAGTAGAAGAGCGGGTTTTTCAGGACGCACTGGGGCACACGGGCAAGGGTCCACGCTACGCCATTGCGTTTAAGTTTCCAGCTGAGCAGGTAACGACTGTAGTCGAGGACATTGCGCTCCAGGTGGGAAGAACGGGGAAATTAACGCCGGTAGCGCACTTACGCGGTGTCGCGGTTGCTGGTACCACGGTGTCGCGTGCAACGCTCCATAATGAGGATTTCATACGCGAGAAAGATATACGGGTGGGGGATACGGTCATTCTACAAAAAGCGGGCGATATAATTCCAGAAATTGTACAGGTGCTGAGAGAATTTCGTACCGGAAAAGAAAAGCAATGGCGCTTTCCCAAACGCTCACCGCTTTGTGGCGGGGATGGTGCTATCGAACGGGTAGAGGGAGAAGCGGCACATCGGTGTAAAGCTCCGGGTTCCTTTGTGGTACAAGAGCGCAAACTCGCGCACTTTGCGGGGAAAAGTGCTCTTGATATTGAGGGGATGGGAAAGAAGACCGTCGCACTTCTCATGCAGCATGAGCTCGTGAGTGAGTACGATGATTTCTTCGAGCTTACCCGCGACGAGCTCCTTGCCCTTCCTGGTTTCAAAGAGAAATCAGCTGATAAGCTCCTTGAGGCACTCGCCGCGGCGCGCCGTCCAGCACTCTATCGTTTTCTCGTAGGCCTTTCCATAATGCATGTCGGAGAAGAAACTGCCTATCTTCTCGCACAAGAATATAAGACGCTTTCAGCGCTCATGCATTCAGGAAAAGAACGCCTCGCGGCTATAAACGGTATTGGAACTATCGTCGCATCCTCTCTCCACGAGTGGTTTCTTGATGAGGGGAACAAAGATATGCTCACGCGACTTCAAAAACACGTGAAGCCCCATATGTTTGAGGGGGGAACCGGGGGCCCTCTTACGGGCGCTTCGGTAGTTGTGACTGGCACACTCTCGACCCTCTCGCGCGAGGAAGCAGAGGCCGCGATACGGCGCGCCGGGGGAACTCCGGCAAGCTCCGTATCAAAAAACACCCGATTTGTCGTCGCGGGTGAGAATGCAGGCTCAAAGCTCGAAAAAGCAAAGGAGCTTGGAGTTGTTGTGCTAAGTGAAGAGGAGTTCAAGAAACGTCTCGAACCCTGATGGGCTCGACGCACCAGGAATCACAGCAAGGATCACAGAATAATCGCGCAAGAATAAGTTCCTCACTCAAATATAGTAACATCGTATGTTACTATATTTGAGTGAGGAGTAGTGCTGTATATTCGTTAGGCATCTTCGCTCTCCCGGGACGTGTTTCTCCGTGAAGATTTTTGATGCTGTGGTACAGTTCTCGCTATGGCATCAGAAGACGAGGTACAGAAGCTTGCGGCACTTGCGCGACTTTCAATACAAGAGGAGGATCTGGCGCGTTTTGCCAAGGACTTTGAGAGCATTCTCTCCTATATAGGACAGATAGAAACACTCAACATACCAAAAGACACAAAACCGCTCGCACGAGCGAGAAATGTGTTTCGTGAAGATGGTGAACCTCACGAGACAGGTATGTATACAAAGATACTTGCAGCGGCGTTTCCTGAGCGAGAAGGCGATGCCTTGAAAGTAAAGAAAATACTCCACCATGACTAAAACGCTGAATACGCTGACGATTACCGAGGCGGCCCAGCGGCTTAAAGCGAAGGAATGTACCGTGCGAGAGCTCTGGGACGCGTGCCATACTGCGGCGAAGGCAAAGAATCCGGAACTTAACGCACTTCTTGAGATCTTTGATGCAGATGAGGAGGCGCTCGCTTCCGCACAAAAGCGCATAGATGAGGGAGGCGCTCCGCTTCTTTGTGGTATTCCTCTG
>JBASFO010000021.1:0-4349 GCA_049653065.1 Minisyncoccia bacterium | reverse complement strand
GTACAAGGCAGAGCTTATAGATGAGTTCACCAAGGATGGTGCTCTCGTTTCTTTTTATCGCTCGGGAGAATATGAGGACCTCTGTAAGGGCGGCCATGTAGAGAATCCTTCAAAAGACATCATGTCTGATTCATTTGCGCTCGACCGGATTGCGGGCGCGTACTGGCGTGGGGATGAGAAAAACATCATGCTTACGCGCATCTATGCTCTTGCGTTCTCTTCCAAAGAAGAGCTCGACGCCTACCGTACTAAGCGCGAAGAAGCAAAGAAACGCGATCACCGAAAGATAGCGCGCGAGCAAAAGCTCCTCGTCTTTTCAGAACTCGTAGGGAGTGGCATGCCACTCTTTACCCCAAAAGGGAACATGATACGAAACGAAATTGTGAAGTTCTCACGAGCGTTGAATGATGAGCTTGGGTTTGGTGAGGTGCATACGCCAAACGTAAACAAAGCCGAGCTTTTTAAGATTTCGGGACATTATGACCAGTACAAAGAAGATATGCTCTCGGTATCTTCTCAGTACGTAGAGGACGAGATGTTCCTCAAACCCATGAACTGCCCGCAGCACACGCAGATATACGCCTCAGAACTCCGAAGCTACCGCGAACTTCCCATACGCTATGCAGACTTTGCGACTTTGTACCGCGATGAGCGACCCGGCGAGCTCTCAGGTCTAACGCGCCTGCGTGCATTTTCCCAAGACGATGGACATATCTTCTGCAGGGAAGATCAAATAGAGGGCGAAATAAGCGCCGTGCTCGGCGCCATCGAGAAAGCATTGCAGGTCTACCGTATCTCCTACTGGATGCGTCTCTCACTGCGTGACCCCAAGAACAAAGAAAAGTATTTGGGAGAAGACGCGATGTGGGAAAAGTCAGAGATGCTTATGAAGAAACTCCTCAAGGAAAAGGGAATTGCGCATAAGGAAGCAGAGGGAGAGGCTGCATTTTACGGTCCTAAAATAGACATCATGGCGGTAGACGCACTCGGTCGAGAATGGCAGATATCGACCGTGCAGCTTGATTTCGTGCAGCCTTCGCGCTTTGCACTCGAGTATGTTTCTGAGGACGGCACTCGAAAGACGCCGGTGATGATTCATCGCGCTCTCATCGGCTCCCCCGACCGCTTCATGGGAATCCTCATAGAGCACTATGCCGGCGTGTTTCCACTTTGGCTTTCTCCGGTTCATGTACGAGTGTTGCCCGTGGGAGAGGCGCACATAGCGTATGCCCATGACGTAGCAAAGACACTGAAAGCCGCAGGGATTCGCACAGAAGTAGATAGCACGAGTGAAACCTTAGGAAAAAAGATACGAAATGGAAAGACCGAAAAGATACCCTATCTTCTCGTCGTAGGGGACAAGGAGATACAGGGGAAAAATGTGTCGGTTGAAAGCCGCGATCAAGGCCCGCAAGGTTCAATGGAGCTTGATGCACTCACCAAGCGACTTACGGGAGAGATCCGAGAGCGCAGTGTCCCTCTATGAAAATAGCGGTTTCACTCATCATTGTCTTTGGTGTTGCGATAACAGCGGCGATATTCATAGGATTTATCGCAAGAAACGAACACATGGGACGCGAAAAGGTTACGGGGAATCTCGGCATGCCCGTCTTGATTGGTTTCACTCTCATCTTTATCGTCGCACCCGTCCTCTCCTTCCTCTCGGGCGACCATTTCTAGCGAAACGTGCTCTATAAAAAGTAGGTAATTGTGGTATTATCTCGTGAGAGTTGCTTTTGTTTGCTGCTCTTTCACGAGGTAAGAAAATGATTGAAACCTACATTGATTACTTGGTGTACGCATCACCAGGACTCATGCTTCTGGGGTATGCCTTGTACATACGTCAGACGCTTCGACACGAAATCAACCCAAATCCCAGCACGTGGGCAATGTTTGCGTACGGGACGGGCCTCCTTGCTGTGCTCGAATTCGATCGACTCGGAGGATGGGGTCAGAACTTCGACTGGAGCCTTCAGACACTAATCGAGGCTTTACCCTTACTGGCCTTACTTGGTACGCCTATCGCTTGCGCCCTTTGCAGTCTTTGGGTTGCTGGAATATGTCTTAAACGCGGCAAAATCAAATGGCCAGAAGAACGGGAAGATCAGATTTCCTTTGGGGCTGACATTCTTCTCACCATATCGTATGCAACGGCGTGGGGATTGCTCTTCACAGGATACATTACGGGGGAACATCGATTGATTGCGGCTCTCGTATTCCTGGTGGGATCAAACCTCACCACCATTACCGCGTTCATTCCCTTGCTGCGACAAGCAAAACGCGATCCTGGAGGCGAACGAGCGCTTCCATGGTTGGTATGGACACTATCGTACGCCACTCTTGCAATCGTGACGTACCATGAAGTTGGGCTGTGGAGTGAGCTCATGATTTATCCAATCATGAACACCTTACTCCACGGTAGTGTCGCACTTCTTGCTCTCCCAGAACGTCGTAAGAGAGTATACGACCAAGAGCTCAAAAAAGCTTTCCAAACGTTCTGACTTTCGTGAAAGAGCAGCGTCATCTTAAGGCCGCCAGAGAGGCGGCCTTTCTCTTTGGGGATTGCCAGGTATTGTTTTGTGTAGTAGAATATCCCTATCCAATGAAACGAGTTTACGTGAAGGAAAGCAGCATCCAAGGCAGGGGCCTCTATGCAAGTGAGTCCATTCCTCGTGGGAAGATTATAGAACGTATAAATGGTGCCCGAGTACGAAGACGCCCCCGTAGTCCTCATGAAGCAAAAAGGATAATGAATTGGGTGGGTATCGGTAAAGAAACATGGATAAAAACTGCGGGAACGCCGTTTCGCTACATTAACCATTCCTGCGAACCAAATGCAGCAATTATTGGCACAAAAACCGTTATCGCAGTAAGAAATATAAAAAAAGATGAGGAAATATCCATTGATTATTCAATGACCGATGCAGACCCGTTATGGAGTATGAAATGTTCCTGTGGTTCAAAAAAATGTCGGAAAGTTATTGCTTCGATTCAATCCGTTCCTGCTTCTGCTTTTAAACGCCATATGCCTCACATTCCTCGAAATTTCCAACGTATATACATAAAATCCCACGTTCTAAACAGTCGATAATTCTCTGTTCACAAGATCGAGCTCGTTGGTAACTTCGGGTATACTCTACAGTGATGGTACAGAAAACCATTGAAAAGGTCTTGTGGCCGCTTGTGGTCGGAGCGGTTTTTATATCAATAGGTTTCTTATATGTACGCTACGTCGTTCATCATGAGTATGAGATTCTCATCTTAACTGAAGAGGAGACAGAAGTGTTTTTGGAAGAAAATTCCGAAGAGGAAGACGTTTCTGAGGAACCAATTCTTGAAGAAACTGTTGAGGTTGAAGAGATGATTTCAGAACAACAAACTGAGACTCGAGAAGTCTCTTTACCTGATGCCTCATCAGCAGTAGGAGAACCTGTCCCGGAGACACTTTAGTTATGGAACCAAGAGCACTTATTCAAAGCGACGTGCTCCAATGTGGGTGGGATACTGCGCCATACCTTCTCTTTTCGGATAATGTTTTCTCCCCGCTTATTTATTACTCTCATCTTGTTCCGGCTATTGCAGGTCTTTTGCTTGCATTCATGGTGTGGCGCCAAAAACAAAACGTGCTTCTCAATAATTTATTTATTGGACTTGCACTTGCGTTTTCTCTCTGGTGTCTCATCGACCTTTCGCTATGGGCTCATGAAAGTCCTGATTATATTATGTTTGGGTGGTCGATTCTTGCCTACATTGAACCACTCATATACCTGGGATCCGCATACCTACTGTACGCTTTTGTTTCCGGGAAAGACGCACCGCTATGGATGAAAATTATCGCTCTTCTACTGTATCTCCCTGCGATAGTGTTCTCCCCATCAAGTCTTAATTTAACTGCGTTTAGTTACCAAGACTGCGAGCGAGAAGCGCTTGAGGGTCCGCTTTGGTATTACCTATATAGTGTAGAAATTATCGTCATTGCGTGGATGACCCTTTTCTTAATAACCAAGTCTCTCACGAAAAAAATAACGACTTCCAGAACTCAAATGCTCCTTCTTGGCATTGGTCTTATTTTGTTTCTTATTGCATTTTCTTGGGGGAACATAGTAGGGAGTTTCTCTGAAGACTGGGCTTTGGCTCAATACGGTCTCTTCGGTATGCCAATTTTCCTTGGTGCCGTTATTTATCTCATTGTACAGTTCCAAACATTTCGTATCAGGGTGCTTGGAGTTACGGCAATGGTTTTTACTCTCCTGGTTCTCCTTTTCTCACTGTTATTTCTCCAAACTATAGATAGTGCTCGACCCGTCATTATCGTTACTCTCATATTGTTTGCCCTTATAGGGTACCTG
>JBASFO010000020.1:0-3009 GCA_049653065.1 Minisyncoccia bacterium | reverse complement strand
CATAGCAGCAATTGCTTTTTTATCCGCCCGCCCGTTGCCGGTAACCGCAAGCTTCACGGTACTCGGAGCGTATTCTCGGACTTCGACACCAAAGGTGCCGGCAAGAGAAAGTGCGACACCGCGAGCTTCAGCAACCCCGATAGCGGTCTTTTTATTGGCGCCAAAATATAATGTTTCAAGTACGAAGCGCTCCGGATTGTATTCTTGTATGGTCTTACGGATTGCTTCTGAGAGTACGCCGAGCCGCTCCTCCCGCTCTCCCTTTGGCGGTTGTATACATCCACTCCATACCAGGGTAGGGTGTGACGCATTCCCTTCAAGGACTGCGATGCCCATACGGTCATATCCTGGGTCTATCGCGAGTATCCGCATAGGGACATCATTACCGAAAGAGCCATTCCTCACAACACCTCATGAACCAAGGGTAGATTCATAACCTTCGGCATTGGTGCATAGTTCCTGGGTATCGTCCTGTTCGTCGAGAATAGTGAGAAGTGAGGAGAGTTTTTCTTCGTCCTCTCCTGAAATTGTCATGAGGGGCGGACGTGCCTCATACCGTCCATCGGGAAGTTTCTTGAATGCCCATGCAGCGCTCCCGGGAGCACCGAGCTCGTAGCCATTTTTCGTAAGTAAATGTTTTATCTCCTGCGTCGTACGGTTGCGGTTGTCGGTGACTGCAAGGGTGATAACTGCAACTCCAGCGGGTCCGTAGCATTCGTAGACGACTTGTTCGAGTTCGGTGCCCTCTTTTGAAATCCCCTTCGCAACTGCACGGTCAATGTTCTCTTTAGGCATATTCGCTGCTTTCGCGCGCGCGACAACTGCGACAAGTCCCGGCGAGGAAAGATTGCCCACAGCTTTCTTGCTTTCCATCGTGATTTCACGCGCGAACTTGGAAAAGACCCGCGACCGCACGCCGTCAGTTATCGCTTTCCCGCGCTTTATTTGCGCCCATTTACTGTGCCCGGCCATAGCTGCTTATCGGTAAAGCGAATTAGCAGCTATGAGCCGTCCCGATGAGGTTTTAAGAAGAGGGGCTGCCATACCTGCATTGTATCGAAAACGGGTGGAGCCGACCATAAGTTCCACCTTCTTCGCTATGAGACCTCTCAATTGTGTCTTGTAAGCAATATAGTAACATACGATGTTACTATATTGCTTCTGTATACAAAATACAAAACAAAACGGGCCGTCACAAAGACGACCCGTTACGAGTAGAACCGAGAGCTACTCACACCATGAGCGCGAGCGCCTCTTCGACCTCCTCTCGTATTTTCTCGAGGAGTTGTTTTGCCTCCTGACAAATGAACGCTTCCATAGAGGCGCAGTCCTTAAACATGCCGAGTTTCCGGCCCTGTGACCAGCCGTGGCCAGTTCGCAACAGATACCCCTCATGTTCGTTGAACCACATGCACCAGTAGTTCAGAGGGCCCATCCTCAAGGTGTTGCCGTGGCACCCACACTCACAATCCTCCCAAGGGAGCGACTGTTTTTGCGGAGCCTTCTTTTTTGCTCGTGTCATCTCAACCTCCAAAGTGGTGAGATCATCACCATAGCACGAGGTGCCCTCGGCAAGAAACTACGCAATTCTATCCTCCAAGATAGACTCGGCCTTTCTCAGTGAGGATACGGCCGCGGGGGGAGCGCTCGATGAAGCCGAGGCGAAGGAGGTACGGCTCGTACACGTTTTCGACGGTATCAGGGTCTTCGTGGAGCGCCGCTGCGAGCGCGCGTATACCTGCAGGTCCGCCCCGGAATGAGTTTTCAAGGACTTCTAAATAACGGCGGTCGTCTTTGGTAAGCCCAAGGGAATCAATACCGAAAAGCTTGCATGCCGCGTCACACACCGCGGGAGTGATGGAAGTGTCGTGCACTTCCGAGTAGTCGCGTACGCGCTTCAGGAGCGCATTTGCGACGCGCGGAGTAGCGCGACTCCTTTGTGCAAGCATCTCCACCACATTCTCCTCTATGGTAAGACCAAGGAGTTTTGCGGAGCGCGCGATGATGGCACGTAGGTCTTCGTCAGAATAGAAATCGAGCTGGTAGGTACCGCCTCCAAACCGAGAGCGGAGCGGCCCTGAGATTTGTGCAACACGAGTGGTGGCGCCAACGAGTACAAAGCGGGGGAGCGCGAGCTCGACGGTGCGCGCGGAAGGACCTTTACCAAGCACGATGTCGAGCGAACCGGATTCAAGGGCTGGGTAGAGGAGCTCTTCTATTTTTGTTCCGAGCCGGTGTATCTCGTCTATAAAAAGCACTGAGCCTTGTTCGAGATTCGTGAGGATGGCAGCAAGGTCCCCCGCGCGCTCTATCGCGACGCCGGAAGTACTTTTCATGGGAGCTTCGAGCGTTTTTGCGATGAGGTGTGCGAGTGTCGTCTTACCAACGCCAGGGGGGCCATAAAATAAAATGTGCTCGGGCATGCCGCCGCGCTTCTTTGCGGCGTCAAGCGCCACGCGGACATTGGCTTTGACATGACTTTGACCCACATACTCGTCCCAAAGCGAAGGACGCAGCGCAGCGTCAAGGAGATCGATGCTTTCACCTACGCCCTTATGGTTTGCGGGAGGGGTACTTGACATAAAATCCTTAAATGCTAGACTCTAAGTATACCTCAGAGAAGGAGATTGTATCTCCTTGAGGCAGGCAGGGGATCCGCCCTCCCGAAGTACTTTCGAGAAGGGCTTTTCTTTTTGCCTTCTATTTCGTGCGTAGAACCCTCTAGGCAAGGCTTGACGGCTGTGGGCGACTTCCCAGGGACCGTTCTGGTTCTGCACTTTCGGGTGCAGAGTGCTGGTCGGCTCCCCAGGCACTTCGTTCGGCCTGGAGGGTTCTGGACGCGAGAGTAGGCAGGAGAAACACAATAGGGCGCCGCGTATGCGGCGCCCTTTTGTGTTTATTGGCCTCGGACAGAATACCCCACAGCTCTGCTGTGGGGATGAATGGCCGAAGATTAAAACAAGAGCGGCGGAGGCCGCATCCTTATCCAACAAAACACCCTGGTGGTTG
>JBASFO010000019.1:0-4030 GCA_049653065.1 Minisyncoccia bacterium | reverse complement strand
GACAAGAAGCACGTTTACTTTCATGGAAGAGTCTTTTCCCTCGGGAAGTGCTTCGGGGACAATAAACCAATCAAGCTGCACCTCTTGGACGGGCACGGGTATATACTTTCGTGCTTCAAGAGCAATTACCGTCTTTTGCTCCTCGGGATTATCGCGCTTCGGAAGTGCGACCAGAGTGAGAAGAGATCGTGAAAAAGGAATGGAGAGGCCCGCATCTTTCGTCGTTACGTTAGCTTCTTTAAGAAGATCAGCAAGTGTTTCCCCTATTTTCTCCGCAGGCAAGTTTGTCGCCTGCCCTATCTCAGCACCCGCATAGGGTCCAAGGGCAATTTCTCCATAGGTCTCAAGAACCGCAGTACCTCCCTCGCGCCGCAACTGCACCACCTTGAGGGATGAGGAGCCTATGTCGATCCCCACGACACTATTGCTCTTCTTTTTCCCAAACAATCCATCGAGAAATCCCATACGAATGAGAAAAGTGTACCATGGTGCCTATGCAGATTCTCACGCTCGTGATCGATCTACTGTTTCCTCCACGTGAGGGAGAAAAGCTGCTGCGAACCCTGGAAGTAGACGGGCTCCTACCACTCATCTTGCCCCGGGAGATAGAGTCGCCGGAGTGCGTCATTCTCTGCCTTTTGTCCTACCGTACTCCCTCCGTGCACGCCGCAATTGTCGAGGCAAAATTTCACGGAAATGTACATGCCCAGAAACTCTTGGGGGATGTGTTGCAAGAGTATTTGCTCGACTTTCTTAGAGAGGAAGCGGCGCTGAGTGCTCCTGTCGTACTCGTGCCCATTCCCCTCTCGAGAGAGCGGCGTCGCGCGCGCGGCTACAACCAAGTAGAGGCACTCTGTCGCGCGGCGGTTTCTCGTGAGGGTGGCATCACCGTAGATTCTTCTGTTCTGGTACGGACAAGGGACACCGCGCCGCAGACGTCGCTTGCGCGCGAGGCGCGTCTCAAAAACATGGAGGGTGCCTTTTCTGCCACAGAGGTGCGTCCGGATACAACCTACGTCGTGGTGGACGACGTAACCACAACCGGAGCAACGCTTCACGCGGCCGCCCAAGCACTTCAAGAAGCGGGCGCCTCCCACTGTATCTTGCTCGCATTGGCTCATTGAGAAGAGAAGTGGTACTTTTGAGTTCACGGAGACGTGGCTATGAATGTCGTGGGACGACATTCATCCGAGAATACGAGAGTGTCCGAATTAGGACACGGGGCCACGTCGACGAAGTGAAACGTTGGAGCCGTGGCTGAGTGGTCGAAAGTACCTCACTGCTAACGAGGCAGGGGTTAATAGCCCCTCGTGGGTTCGAATCCCACCGGCTCCGCAAATCGAGATTTCCATCGGATTTGTAGATTATGTAGTTTCGACAATCGCAGTAGCAACGGCAGGAACTACTTTGCTATCAAAAAGATCGGGGATGATTGTATCTTTAGTTGGTATTGAAACGAGGGAAGCGAGTGCGCGAGCGGCAGAGATTTTCATATCGTCCGTAATGCGACGAATCCCGTTGTCTAAGGCACCACGAAAAACCCCGGGAAACACAAGTGCGTTGTTTATCTGATTTGGAAAGTCAGAACGACCTGTGGCTATAACCGCCGCACCACCCGCGCGTGCTTCCTCCGGCATAATTTCTGGCAC
This sequence comes from Minisyncoccia bacterium, assembly GCA_049653065.1. Classification (GTDB taxonomy): domain Bacteria; phylum Patescibacteriota; class Minisyncoccia; order Phycocordibacterales; family Phycocordibacteraceae; genus C7867-001. The sequence goes on along the minus strand of JBASFO010000019.1, from coordinate 2,381 downwards.
TGGGTTTGAGAGCGCAAACACGATAGGGTCTGCGGCCATGGTGCGTACGTCCGCTGCACTCATGAGTCCTGGACCGGAGAGCCCTATGACAACATCAGCACCAGAGAGTACGTCGGAGCGACTCCCCTTTCGATTCTCCGGATTCGTATACGCAAGGAGTGCTTTCTTTTCGTCATTTAAATCATCGCGTCCATGATGTATCGCTCCTTTTCTGTCGAGCATGACGATGTCGAGAATGCTCGCAACATGAAGGAGGTGCGCAGTTCCTGTGCCCGCGGCACCAGCACCTGAAATGACCACTCGAAGTGTTTCTAATTTCTTTCCCACCACCTTTGCCGCGTTTATAAGCCCCGCAAGCACGACTATCGCGGTCCCATGCTGATCATCGTGCATCACTGGAATATCAAGCTCTTCAATGAGCTTTCGTTCGATTTCAAAACACTTGGGTGCAGCGATGTCTTCGAGGTTAATCCCCGCAAAAGACGGCGCAATCGCCTTTACCGCCGCTACTATCTCGTCCGGGTCTTGGGTTCCTAGCACGATGGGCCACGCATCTATCCCCGCAAACTCTTTAAAGATGAGCGCCTTCCCTTCCATCACCGGCAAGGCGCCATAGGGGCCGATGTTGCCAAGACCAAGCACTGCTGAGCCGTCAGAAACTACGGCGACGGAATTTCCCTTGACCGAATACTTCCCTGCTTCTTCGGGATGCTCCGCAAGATATGTCGACACGGCGCCTACGCCCGGTGTATACGCGAGCGCCAGGTTTCCGCGCTTTGAGAGGTCAACCTTTCCTTTTGTCTCTATCTTCCCTTTCTTCTCTTTATGAAGATGAAGTGCGTCTTCTCCAATAGATGCCATGACCAGGTCATGATAGCAGAATCCGCTCGGGCTGTGGGTATGATGCTTTAGAATCCGAACAGACGAGTCAGAATGAGATTGAGTGTTACTCCCGCTTCTATGGTGGTTGCGCTCAGTTGCCGAGAGACTTGCTGCAGTATTCCGCCTTTATTTCTTATCTCCTGAATAGAGCCGCCAGTGGGAGTAGGTGCAGGTGTTGGTGAAGTGGTGGAGGGTATAGGTAGAGGTATCAATGCAACCGTCGTCGAGCACGTTGCCTTCTCTGCTGTACCCACAACCGTAACGGTATAGGTAGTAGTGGTCTTTGGCGTATAGACAGCTGATCCGCTGGTCGCCCCTACGGCTCCTCCGGGGAGAATCACACTACTTGCATATAGTGATGTCCAAGAAAGGGTGACTGATTGGCCCGCTACAATGAAGGAAGGCGAAACAGAAACACTACAGGAGGGCGCGGGCTCTCGTGCTCCTACGGTAACCACAACGTCTCGTACATCCGACGTCACGGGCGATTGAGTAGAGGAAGAATTACAGTGAAGACTATAGGTTGTCGTCTCGCGAACCAGCAGTTCATACGTACCTGAAGCTTTGAGACCGTCTGCAACAAGCGTTCTCCCGGTACGCAATGCACAAGTGGCGACTGGACCATCAACAGTCCATGCGAGTCCCGTAGCGCCACCGAAGGCGACTGTCGAGGGAGACACAGTAAACGAAAGTATTTTCACTGGGTTGGTGCTTGTCGTAGGAGTAGTCGTTTCCGTCGAAGACGCGGTAAAAGAAAAAGTCTGGTCGCTTTTATCCTCCACAAACCCTCTGCCATCCGCACGTTTGCCGGTGATATAGATCTTAAACACACTTCCAAGCCCCACGAGCCTACTATCAGGACTCGGAGGAGTCCACTGATGGCTCCCAATACCACCCTGGGACGCTTTTTCTGCACCACTCGGAACATCCTTTGCTATCCATTGCATCCACTGGTCATTTCTATAGAGCGCGATGGAGTAGGAGCTTATCCCTTTTTCTTGCCATGAGACTTCATAGGGTTCACCAAGTCGGAGTGTCTCGCCGCCGTTTGGGGTACGAATTGAAACGGAAGGACCAAACCCGGTTCCGGACACGTCTCCCGAAAGGGTGACGATAACGCTGTCATAACGCCCGTCTGAACCATTCTTATCGCACGCCATACTTATCCAACTTGCACCTTCTCCCTCACGGGTGTGGTAGTACGCACGCATGGAACCGCCTCGTGTTGAGACGTTGTCGATCTGGTACGTATCTTCTGAGAGTGATGTGCGTGCGCCGTAGATAGTACAGTTTGTGAAATCAGTGTTCGTGCTCCAAGAGAGTGCTATCGCCTGATCATTTTTGAGAACTACCGGTCCGTTCGAACGATTTACCTTGATATCAACAGAACGTGGCGTGACGGTGAAAGTTTTATCGCTCCGATCACTTGCACCGGTCTTCGTATTTTTAATACGAACATAGTATTTCCCTGGCCTTGGATATGAGCCATACCTATTTAT
>JBASFO010000018.1:0-4943 GCA_049653065.1 Minisyncoccia bacterium | reverse complement strand
GGCATTGGTTCCATTATCACCCATGGCGCAATCACGTGGTGGGTTACGAACGAAGACCCGCGAGAGGAAGACAATTTGGCGGCCGCGGGGTTTCTCGTCGCACTCCTATATTTCTTCATCGCGAAGGAAACTGGGCTTTTGAGCTTTTGGTTTCCGTGACAAGGGCCGCTCCCAAAGTGGGAGCGGCTTTGCTTATTATGGGTGGGTTATGGTTTGAACTTTAACGAAGCGAGAGCACAAACCGCTCGAGGTTATCTTTAAGCGGGAGCTCGCCACTCCTTGAATCTGATACGAGCTCGATGAGGTCAAGAGAGAGCTCACGTGCTTCTTCTTTTTTCCACCTCCCTCCTCCTTTCTGCATCAGGTCGCGCGCTTTCCAGTGGAGAAGTCCATGGAGCATCTCGGGCGCGTCCCCCTCCCTGTATGCTTTCTGTAATTCCTTCCAGAGCATCTCGCTATCCTTCGCCGCAAGCGCGTTCACAAGCGCTGCATTAAACCCTCTAGCTTCTACTTTTTCTTTTATGTCGTGTACAAATACTTTTTCTGCTTTCGCTTCAATTTTCTTTACGCGTGCCGCGAGGAGCTTCGGCGAGAGTATCGCGATGGGGTTCTCCGACTGCGCGAGCATCGCGAGATGCTCGAGTACGAGCTCCCCAGACTCTGTGAGGGAAAACGGATCATCGAGCAAGACGAGTGACTTGTGAAAAAAGAGTCCCACGGAGCCCGCAGCTTCAGCGAGCGCGCCTTCCGTAACCTCGTCAGCGGCAAGCCGCAGATAGGGCGCCGCAGGCGCCTTGGCGCGCGCAGCCGCAACCCAGGCAAATGCTTTTGCGCGAGTCTTTTCTACCTCTGAACCTGTAAAAAGGTAAATCACAACTTCATTGTACTCCTCTCTCTAAAAACAAGCAGAGGCGTCTTCAGTGAAGAAGACACCTCCGTATAGTTACGTCAGTAGAGCCCAGAGCCAGATTCCAAAGGAAATTATCGCTCCCCAGAATATGACTGCGAGCAGTAGGGTGAGGAGGCATCCATTGCGCCGATCGCGCCACGTGCCCCGCCCCTCATCACTATCCTCTAATGAAGGTGCTTGAGGACGAATCCCGTCCGAGGGGAATTGATAAATCTGAGCCATGTGCTCCTCCCTTCGAGAGGCACTATACGCTCTTTTTAAAAGAATGCATCTGCCCCCATGAGGAGCCTGTTTTTGCCTCCGCGATGATAGGCACGCCGGCACGCTCATCGTCGGAGAGTACCTGCTCCATTATTTCTTGTATTTTAGGAATGAGTGTAGCAACACTCCCATCACGTATTTCAAACACGAGCTCGTCGTGCACTTGGAGAAGCATCTTCGCGTCCTCACGCACGCCCTCCTCTGAAAGCATCTGGTCGATACGCACCATGGCAAGCTTGATTAAATCTGCCTGCGTGCCCTGTATGGGTGCATTGATCGCCATCCGTTCCGCCTGCGCACGCACATACGGGAGCGGCGACTTCATCTCAGGGAATTGCCGGCGACGGCCCCACAATGTTCTCGTATAGCCATGCTTTCGTGCATACCCCTTGGTCGATTCTAAATATTCCGCAAGTGTCGCAAACGTTGCAAAGTACTCATCGTAGAATGCGTGGGCTTCTGCAATCGAGGTACCGAGCGATGCTTTAAGTGAATTCACCCCCATGCCATAGAGGATCCCGAAATTTATCGCCTTTGCCTTTCGGCGCATCTCGGCGTCCACCGCTTCAGGCGCTACCTTGAAAACGCGTGCAGCTACTTCCCTATGCACGTCGCGTCCTGAGCGGAATATTTCTCCAAATTTTTCGTCTTTTGAAAGAATGGCTGCAATACGAAGCTCGATCTGCGAGTAGTCGAGAGCAACAACGGTGAAGCCTTTCGGCGCGATGAATGCATCGCGTATGGCGCGACCCCGCTCCGAGCGTATGGGAATATTCTGGAGATTCGGATCTTGGCTTGCCATGCGACCGGTGGTTGTGCCACTCGCGATATAGGCGGTGTGGAGACGCTCCTTTTCGTCGAGCAGAGGTTCAATAGCATCAATGTAGGTCGATAGGAGTTTTTGTATCTCACGGTACTCGAGTATGTCGTCCACGATGGGATGAAGTTCGCGGATCTTTTCAAGCTCACTTTCGCGGGTGGAGCGCTGGCCCGTCGCGGTTTTCTTCTGACCTTTCGCGATGAGGCCGAGGTCATCAAAGAGCACTTCACCGAGCTGTTTTGGGGAACTTACATTGAACTCTTTTCCTGCCGCTTTATATATGCGTGCAGCAACGGTATTCACTTCGGCACGATACCGCTTCCCCAATGTCTTAAGTGCCCTACGGTCAACCAAAACCCCGTGACGCTCCATGTTCATAAGCACGGGAATGAGTGGTTTTTCTATAGTCTCGTATATCTCTCGTACCTCGGGAAGCTCTGCAAGCTTTGCTTCAAGCGCCCCGTAGGCAGCATCAAAGGTATCGTGCTCTGCGTACGCGAGGATGTCGTCCTTAGTCGGATTGGTAAATTCAGAGTGTTGGAGCCAGAGCATGGCTTGCGCCTCTCGAAAGCGAAGTTCTGGTATCGGCTCCTCCGCATCCTCCTCTACCGCTTGTTCTTCTTCAGTCACAGCTTCTTCATGCGCGCCAAGCGCCGCAATCACACGCGGCTTCAGCGATCGAAACCCAAGGTCATCAAAGAGTTTAAGAATGCCCGGCAGTGTGTCTCCGTCTTTCCACGCACAATCTTCGAGCCGGAATGCAATAGGGGCATCATGCCGTATAGTCGCAAGCATTTTCGAGAATACCGCATCTTCTTCGTGCTCTTTGAGGAGCGCTACAATGCGCGGCTTGATGCCCTTTTCTTTAAACGATTTTTCACTCTTTTTCAATTTCTGGTATATCTCTTCGACTGAACCAAAATTGGTGATGAGGTCGGTTGCCGTTTTCTCCCCTATGCCCGGGATACCCTTAATGTTATCGGAGGGATCACCGCGCAGTCCCTTGTAGTCGGGAATGAGCGCCGGAGGAAACAGAAACCGCTCCGTCACCGCTTTTTCGTCGTAGAGAATAGTGTCGTTTAGTCCTTTCTTGAGGGTGTACACACGCACTTTTCTGCCATCGATAAGCTGCAGCGTATCCATATCGCCCGAGGCAATAATGATTTCTGCGCTCTCGTTACTCTTCAGCAAATGGACGATGGTACCGAGGAGATCGTCAGCCTCAAACCCAGCACGATCATAGATTGGAATACGAAATGCCTCAAACACGCGGCGCGAGGAGGTGAGCTGTGTGATGAGCGCGTCGTCTATTTTCGCGCGTGTCCCCTTATACTCGGCATATGCTTCGTGGCGCACCGTGGGCCCTGCGAGGTCGTAGCAGGCTGCAAGGTATTCTGGTTCAAGATCATTGATAATGCGGATGAGCATGGAAGAGAGTCCATACAAAGCTCCAGTCGGCTCCCCCGAGGGAGAGGTAAAATCCGGCAGCGCGTGGTATGCCCGGTGAATGATGGCGTGCGCATCAAGAAGCACGAGCCGTTTGGTTTCGAGTTTCTTAGCCATAGGAGAGAGAAAGTGAGCGCGAATCATCCTCACGCGCAGTCAAGGTAAGTGAAAACGCGGGAGCATGTAGTGTATCTCTGACATTTTCTGGCCACTCAAGAAGGACAAGATTTTCTGGGACACTCATCACCTCATCAAACCCCAGTGCGGCGAGCTCAGAACTATCCCTCAGACGATACGCGTCTATATGAATGAGGTGCATGAACCCGCGCCCTGTATCCTCGGGAAGTGCGTAGATTTTCTCGAGCACGAAAGTCGGACTCGTAACTAGGTAGGTTACTCCGAGCGCCTCGGCAAGCGCTTGTGCAAAAGCGGTTTTCCCTGCGCCAAGTTCCCCCGAGAGCGTCACGAGAGTTGCACTGCCCTCCTTAGGCGAGAGCTTTGTTACAAAGTCGCGTGCAAATAGAGCGAGCTCATCAAGCGTACGAAAGGTTGCCTCCATAGTTTCATTGTACCTAAAATCAAGGTTTCCGGGTGCCTATACAGCCCGAAGCTAAAGGAAGGCGACGGTGAGGCTCTAACTGACGAACTGATTATTCCCTGGTTTTCTCTTTCGTATAGGTAACAGGCCTATCCTATCGATGCGCCCTTCATAGGGGAGGCTCCCTTGGTGCTATCATGCGAGGGTCATGCCCACCCATTTTGACAGCGAAAGCGAGGACGCGAAGCTCGCGTTGCTCCGAGAAAAGGAGGAGGAAGACCTCGCCCGTATCCTCTCCGAAAAGTATGCTCTCGAGTACGCCGATCTCTCCCTCACCCCTATTTCAACTGAGGCCCTACGTCTTATCCCTGAAGACACGGCAAAAGAAGCGGGGGCTGCCGCGTATGCGCTTTCCGGAAAGAAAATTTCCGTTGCGGTTCATAATCCGCAGAATCCAAAACTCGAAGAGGTGGTTACCTCACTCAAAGAGCGCGGGTACACTGCACAGAAATATATGGTGTCGCCGCGCTCCCTTGCACGAATCATGGCGCGCTACCAAGATCTCTCCTACGCGCATGTCTCAACGGCGGGCGTCTTTGACCTCACTGCAGAGGACATGGGGAAACTTGCGGCGGAACTTCATACTCACACAGGACTCAAAGACTACCTTGATGCGGTGCTCGCAGCAAAAAACGCAGGGCAAGTATCGCGCATCCTCGAAGACATTGTGGTGGCTGCGCTTTCCATGAACGCTTCTGACATCCACCTCGAGCCTGAGGAACACCAGGTACGACTTCGGTTTCGTCTTGATGGACTCCTTGAGGATATGTACATGCTAGATGCGAAAACGTATCAGCGAATTAATTCGCGTGTGAAACTTCTCTCGGGACTAAAATTAAACGTCGAGAATCGCGCGCAAGACGGGCGCTTTACCATTGCAGTAAAAGATACGGAAATAGAAATACGTA
>JBASFO010000017.1:0-2578 GCA_049653065.1 Minisyncoccia bacterium | reverse complement strand
ACTATTTTCCACATCCCTTCCTCGACCGTGAAAGCGCCCGGAATTCCACGAATAGGCTCTACGACTGCTGCGGCTCCTTCAAATATTCCTACGTAATTTCATGCATCTGCGCTCCCTGTATCTTGGTTTCTTAGCTGCGCTCCATGTGCACAGCGCGCGCCTCGGCCGCCTGTACGTTTTCTTGTTTGCTTTTGTTTTTATAGTACTTGTCCTCATCTTTCTTTTTCTTTCTCCTCCTTTTGCTTTTCCACGAGGAATCGAGTTTGAGGTATCGGAGGACGCTACTCTTTCTGAAGTTGCCCGTGATCTTGAAACGCACGGTATTATCCGCTCTGCGTTTGTTATGAAACTAGTGGGGCGTCTTTTTAAAGCAGATACGAGACTCCAGGCAGGACTCTATCGTTTCGAAGAGCCTTTAGGAGTCACGTCCATTCTCTACCGCCTTGAAGCAGGAATTTCCGGAATCCCGGTGATCGCAGTTACTTTTCCTGAAGGCAGTACCGTACGGGAAATGGCTCTACTCCTGACAGACACGTTTCAGCATTTTGACTCTGCTGAGTTCCAGAAACTGGCAAAACCCTATGAAGGGGTGCTCTTTCCTGACACGTATCATTTTAGAGAAGATGTCGCACCCCATGAAGTACTAGCGAGCATGCGCGCAACCTACGAGAGTCGCATTACCGAAATTCAAGGCGAACTCGACGCATCAGGCATTTTTGAGAGCGACGCAATCATTATGGCCTCACTCCTTGAAAAGGAAGCAAAAACATTTGAAGAGCAGCGCATGGTTGCGGGTATTTTATGGAACCGTATACAACTCGACATGCCGCTTCAGGTAGATGCGGTATTTGGTTATATACGTGACACCAACACCTATCACCCCTCTCTCGAGGATTTAGAAATTGCATCACCCTACAACACGTATAGGAATAGAGGGTTGCCGCCAGGGCCAATCGGGAATCCCGGTCTCTCATCGGTGCGTGCAGCGATTACGCCTCTTTCAACTTCCTACCTCTACTATCTTTCTGGCAAAGATGGGCAGATGCACTACGCACGTACCTTTGAAGAGCACAAAGAAAACAAAAGGAACTATCTTAAGTAAGCAGGCCATAAAACAACCAGTGTCGCGAGTCTCAGGAACCACGCCATATAGTAACATCGTATGTTACTATATAGGGAGCTGTGGGGAGTGGTGGATGATCGAAAAGAGGCCGCGATGCGGAGCATCGCGGCCTGGAGTCTATCGTACACACGAACTCTTACGTGTTTTCTTTATCTTCACCGCGAGCACATGGCCCTCTACAAGCTCGGTGAGCTTTGAGAGCGCTATACCAAGCGGCTGCATCGCATCCAGTGTTACCCAGGTGCCTCGTACAGTTGCCGGTACCGCTTTCGCTCCTGCTTTGAGGGTAAACCACTCTGCAAAAACGTCAGGAGTACACGGATGGCGGAGAGCCAGGATAACCTTGTTACTTCCGTAACTGCGAACAGGAACGGAAAGGAGCAATGTGTGTTCGTGTGTATAAAACGCTTTCAAGGAACTCACCTCCTTCCTCATGCGCCTCTATGTATAGTAGAATCGCATGCAATGAAGCTTGATGTCAAGAATTTTCCCCACGTGCTTGCTGCCACACGAGGAAAGCGGGTATGGATAGGGCTCTCGGGCGGGGTTGATTCTGCGGTTACCGCAGCGCTCCTTAAGCGTGCGGGTGCCGCAGTTACGGGAGTATTTATAAAAGGCTGGTATCCGCCCGGTCTTTCGTGTTCCTGGGCTAAGGAGAGGCAAGACGCGATGCGTGTAGCGGCATCGCTCTTACTTCCGTTTAGTACGCTCGACGCCTCAAAAGAATACAAGCAGGGGGTTATAGACTATCTTCTTGCGGAATACAAACTGGGGCGGACACCCAATCCCGATGTGATGTGCAATCGGGAAGTAAAGTTTGGTGCATTCGCACGTTACGCCAAAGAAAAAGGTGCTGACGCTATCGCAACCGGTCACTACGCGCGAGTAGAGGGAGGAAAACTGCTTCGTGGCGTCGATGCGTCCAAAGATCAGAGTTATTTTCTATGGGCGGTACCCAAAGAGATTCTTTCTTTCTCTCTTTTCCCGCTTGGCGCTATGCACAAAACCGACGTACGAAGGGAAGCAGCGCGCATGCGTCTTCCTGTTGCTACAAAGAGCGATAGTCAGGGTATTTGTTTCCTCGGCAGTGTGTCAGTGCATGACTTTTTACAGAGTGAGTTTGAAACAGAGCCTGGGCCTGCGGTTGATGAGGTTGGGAAAAATGTGGGGATACATGACGGAGTGCTCTTGCATACGCTTGGTGCTCGTATCGCGCTTCAAAATGCGAAGCCCGGTCCCTGGTACGTGCTCGCCAAAGACCTCACAACCAACACACTTACAGTTTCAAACAAGCGGGCTCTACAAGAGGTAACGCCGCATCTCACCCTTCGAGAGGTACACAATCTCAATCTCAATTCTGACCAGGAGGTTAGTGCGCAATTTCGCTACCACGGACCGCTCATCCCCGGCACCTTTGCTCTCTCCTCATCAAGATTTATTCCCGCTATCCCTTTT
>JBASFO010000016.1:0-5400 GCA_049653065.1 Minisyncoccia bacterium | reverse complement strand
CAAGACTGCTGAGGGGAGTATCCTCTGCAAGCGTTTCATCCTCTGTCTCATCCGCAGCACGTTCTCGACGAAGTGCCTCAATCGCCACCCGACTCTGTCCCTCCTCTAGAAGAGCGTCACGATCTGCCTTAAATTCCCCGGTACGCGCATATGCCTCAGCATGTGCACCAATCCCCTTACGAATATCTCGCTCGCGAAGATCGAGTTCATCTTCGGCTATTTCCCACTCTTCTCTTGAGAGTGCCTTGTTTTTGCCGGCAGTATCAACCATGAGACGCTTCACGAACAACTTACCTTTGGTGGGATCTGAAGGATTGGTGTCTCGTACTATCACTACCGTGTACGACTGGCCGGGGTTTGGCGTAAACCCTTCGGCAACGAGAATCTTTCTTCTCTTCTCGGGATCAGAAGATGTCCATTCGCTTCCCACCATTCCCTTCTTTTCTGCAAACACCGTACCGCGCAAGGTAGCTCCCACCTCATGGGATTCTGCAGGCGTACCTCCAGCTGCGCCGGTAGGAAATTGTTCTGTGTGAAGGGGGCTTGACATAAGAATAGGTATATGATAGTATGGAATTTGCCCTAATGGAGTGGGCCATGCTAAAGAAAGTTCTTTTCTCTTTCTGATTGCGGGATAGAAAAAAGGGTAGCAATACCTAAGATCTGTCCCAAGGGAAAGCATATCACGTCCTCCGCCATAGGGACGCGCGTCCACCATAGCGCAAAAGCTTCTCCCCATGCAGTCAATCGCTCGAATTACCAGGGAGGAACATTCCTACCCGCGTAACAAGAGCAAAAACATCGCCCCGAATTTAATCATTCGGGGCGATTACTTTATATAGCCTATATCCTTAGTATTTGAGAGGTATTGACAAATAATTTGTGGCGTGTATAATGGTACTGGACCTGAAGGTATGGTCTCCGGATCTTATCAGAAGTTCTTTACGGACAAGATTCTCGAGAGATTCCTTATGGATTCTCGAAAGACAAGCACGGCACGTCCTCCGCCATAGGGACGCGCGCCCACCATAGCGCCAGCCTCCTGCTTCGTTGTTCGTATAATGACAAAGGAGATTTTCTCCCGAGTCACGGGGCGCCGACTTCAAAGTTGGCGCCCTTTATTTATATATTCTTTCGTACTCCTCAAGCTAAAGTTCAACTCCAGAAAGATGCTCTTTCAGTGCCGCCGCAATGGCTGGGGTTAGCCGAGCGATATCAGAACCAACTACGAGCCCCCTCTCTCGTCCCGCTTGATTCCAGACATTCTCAAATGAGCGTCGTTCGTCCATTCCTACACTCCCTATTTGGAACGCACGAGCAATAACTCCAGAAGTCTCGAGAGAACGCACCTCTTCTCGCGCCCTTTCTACACTATCAGATCCACCGTCAGTAATAAGAAACACAATTTCCATGATTTCTCCCGAACGAACTGCTTCGAGATGCTTCGTGTCCATAGAAGAACGAATAGCAGCAAGTGCATGAGCGTCATTGGTTGAACCTTCCTGTCCATTGATTTCTCCCATGCTACGGATCATTTGAGCTCGTTCGTTCCAGTCGGGATCCTCGTGGCCCGAAGGCTTAATAAGGCGGGTTCTTCGTCCAAAACTCCAGAGCTCGGTCTCAACCCGAAGTGCTGAACCGGTTTGATCACGAGTCCTGTTGAGATGCGTATTAAACTCGTCGAGAGAAGAGAGGGTGAGAGTAATTGCCTGGTCTTGTACCTCGATCTTTCCTTCTCCTCTCATAGAGGAAGAGTTATCAGCGAGCACGCGCACGCGGATGAGATTGGGCCGCGGTACGGGTACCGTCTCTGTCCCCATGCGGCGCATAATCCGTGCGTCGTCTGCGTGCCCCGCTTGTATCTCAGGCCACCCGGCAATCGTGCGCCCTATATCAAGATCCACTCCCCGTTTAAAGCCGCTCTGCATTTTCCGCTCTTGCTTGCTGCCTGCACCAAACACAATCTTCTGCCAGAGCAGGGAAAGCTCTTCGAGGTAAGGGCTAATGAGTCGCTCGTTTTTCTTAAATCGCTCGAGGGATGCGGGCGAGATCTCATTCTCATTACACCACTCCTCATCGAGCTTTTTCTGCGCTTTTGCCGCAGCTTCTTCAATACTTTCTTCTATTTTTTTCTTCTGTACTTCTATCTGCTCTTTCGTGAACTTTTCTATGTCTTTCTCATCTATCTGATCGATATGTCTTTTCTTGAATTCTTTATACTCCTTCTCAAAGGGTTGCGGAGAACCGGAGCCTCCTTCACTGCTTTTACCCTTCTCGCCAGACTTTGAATCTCCTTCCTCCCCCTCTCCCTCTTGGTTTTTGTCTTTTTCAGGGGGCAGCTCCCATTCGGCAATGTCTTTCTCAAGTACTTGATCAAATAGTGGTTCGATATATTTCTTTATGAACCGGTAGCGCTCTCCCGCGCGCGTGTCGGCCTTGCTCTGGGGCTTAAGAAAGGCGTCAACGAATTCACGGAGCGTGTAGTGTTTCTTTTCGTGCGTAATGCGTGTCTTCTCAAGAATCTCACTGACCTCCTCACTGAGCATGATTTTCTCATCCGGGACCATCTCCTGCCGCAAGAGTGCATACATAAGCTGCAGGTGACGCGGCTTTGCTCGATAATCGGTTCCAGGAAAGAGTTTCCGGCGATACAAATCGCGTACGAGCTTGCCACCTTCTTTCTTTGGTTCATATACCGGAGCACGCTCACTTACGAGATTATTGACAAAGATGTCATCCAAGATGTTGAAAAAGGTGTGGTGTATTTCGTAAGCCATTTGCTCTGCAGCAGTGGGGTTGGGCGTTTTTCCAAGCTCCTTCACCCGTGCACTAATTTTGACGCTTGTCCGTTTGGCACATCGTTTTATGTATTCAAAGTTCTCAAACATACGCTTGGGGTCTTTGGCAAGGTCACGAAAGTGCGAAAGCTCGTGAAAAGCGGCCCAAACTACCTGTTCTTTTGAGTAATTCTGCTCGGCAAACCATGACAAATCAAAATGTACAATGCCCTTCTCAAGGTCTATGGCAAAGAAGTTTGAAGGAGTGAACGTGAGCGACACATCCTCGGCAAACGTCGAAAATAAGGGGCCATGAGAGGCAAGCAGTGCACCCATCTCTTCTTTCATGCGCTCTTGGGACTCAGCAGTCTTTGAAGACGTCTCTTGGGGAGAAGTTTGTTCAGGAGTTTCTTCAAACGGAGAGGCTTTGGGAGGGGATTTCCCAAAGTTTGGCCATTTAGGGAAGAAACCGGACATAGGGATACTATAACGCACTCGGGACAGTTAGGAGTAGATGCTCGAGGATGGGCTTCAGGGGCGCTGCGCGCTCATGGAGCACGGGGATAAGACGATCCAGGTCTTTCAGAAATGCCGTTATTTCTTGACGAGGTGAGGATGTAGGCGCACCGTGAGAGGAGTCTAGGGAACGAAGCTTTTGGTAGGAAGTGCGCGCGAGATCCTCGGCGAGTGCGAGTGCATCGGCACGTGCGGCTTGTTTTTCTTGCGGCTTATCAGACTTCGCACGCTCCAGAAGTTTGGAGACCATTTTTGCACGTAGAGCGGTACTCGCTTCAAGAAACTCTCGCGCAAGATCGGAATGTATGGAAGCTTCTTTCTTTCCTCCTTCCTCTTTTGGCAGCGGTAAAAGTCTCGAACGAAGCGTAGGAATCAAATCCCCCGCCCCGGGAATCACGAGTATTAGTGTGACGCCCTGCGGAGGCTCTTCAAAAAGCTTAAGGAGTGCGTTTTGTGCTTCGTGATAGATACGGCGCGTGGCCACCACGAGAAGCCGATGCGCTCCTATACCGCTTTGGTAAGCACTCTCGGAAAGGGCGCGGGCGTCCTCCACAGAAAAAGCTTCGTAGCGCAGTACGACTGCGTCCGCACTATTTGATTCAAGGGAGAGTACGTTCTGCCCGTAGAGGAGTGCAGCTTCTACTCCCCTTTCCCTATCTCCCACAACAAAATAGGCATGGTGATTCATGCCGAAATGAGCGGAGAAAACTCAGCCCCCAACATATTCACTCGAACAGAAAAGGTTTCAAGGGTACCTGCTTCTTTTGCAAAGAAAAGCCCCCGCACAAGGAGCAAACCTTCTTCGTAGGCGCTTCTGTTTTTTAGGGGACGTAGATACTGAAGGGTGCGATAAGCGCGAAGCAACGACTGCTGATATGCGTCTTCATCTCCTTTCTGAGCCGCATGCACGCAACGAGCGACATCGGCAGTCAGATTTGCAAAATAAAATCGCTCACTTCGCTCATTCATATGCCCACTATACTATTTCTTTGAGAGAATTGATTTCTTGTAGGTATCGAGATGCTTCAAGGCGACGCCCGTGCCGCGCGCCACACAAAAGTACGCCTGGTCGGCGAGCTTTGCCTCAACGCCGGTACGGCGAAACACGAGTGCGGGCATATTCCGAAGTTGGGCGGTACCGCCGGTGAGGATAATGCCGTTGTCGATAATGTCTGAAGCAAGCTCGGGTGGGGTCTCCTGCAAAACTTTCCGGATTGCATTCATCATATCGCGGAGCTCCCGATGTATCGCCTGCACGATTTCATTGGTCTTTAAATCAACGGTGCGCGGCAGCCCCGAGACGAGGTCACGACCCTTTACTCCCATAGAAAGCTCCTCGGTGACTGGCACCGCCGAGCCTATGGTTATCTTTATCTCCTCGGCCGTCTTCTCCCCTATCGAAAGGTTGTGCTGCTTTTTCACATGGTCGGTGATAGCGCGATCAAGCGCGTTCCCGGCGACTTTTACGCTCGTAGAGGCGACGATGCCGCCAAGGGAGATCACTGCCACATCTATCGTGCCGCCACCCATGTCGGCGACCATGCGCCCGGAGGGCTCGTGTATCGGGATACCCGCACCAATCGCGGCAAGAATCGGCTCCTTCACGACAAACGCGTCTGCGGCACCAGCTTTCATCGCCGCTTCTATCACCGCGCGCTTCTCGGTGCTCGTCACGCCGGCGGGTACCGAGACGAGCACCGTTGGCTTCCACATATTCCAATTCCCCAGTGCCTTGCGCATAAAAAAGCGAAGCATAGCTTCGGTAACGCGGTAGTCGGCAATAACGCCGTCTTTCATGGGCCGATACGCAATGATGGAATCGGGAGTGCGACCAATCATTTTCTTTGCTTCCGTTCCGATAGCAAGGACTTTGTTGTTCTCGGTTGATACGGCAACCACGGAGGGTTCGTTTAATACGACACCCTTCCCGGGTACAAACACGAGTACATTCGTCGTACCTAAATCTATCCCAAGTTTCGGGGAGAAAAATGCCATACGTACAGGCATGATACCGGGGGAGCGCCTTATGAGCAAAAAAGACGGCCGCCCTCGCGCAAGCGATGGGCGGCCGTCGGCGTGCATCGTCTACTTAGGACGAGCGCACGTG
>JBASFO010000015.1:0-4345 GCA_049653065.1 Minisyncoccia bacterium | reverse complement strand
ACACATACCCTGCCTCTCATTTGCGTTCCCGAAGTGTAACGAGAAGCGCCTCTTAGTGCGCTGCGTCTCCTCTTTCTTTAAAGATACTGACCCCATGTCTTTTGTTAATGCGGATACAGGCCAGTGTCCCGAGGATGCCTATGCCGCATGGTTTTCTTCTCTTTCTCGCATTATAGATACGCTCGACCATGCTACGGAGAGTATGGCTATCGCCGCAGCACTTTCGCGCGAGCTCTCTCGAGCGTTTTCGAAAAAGACCTCGGTGGCAGAACTCATAGATGCAGTACGCGAAACACTCACCTTTTTTATTGCGGGACTTGAGGACGAGAAATCAACCGACGATGAAAAGACAGAGGTGGAAGAGAGTGTGCTTGACGGGATTCTTGCTAGTGCGCTTCGCGAGGGTGACACGGGAGGTGCGCTCCGTGTCGCGGCGCTTCGTAGTGGGTCCTCCGCCCTTTCTTATGAAGAGCTACGCGGCGTAATAAAAGGACTCATTATTCCTGAGAGTGTTAAGCGAGAGTTGCTCGTACGTAGTGAGGGAGAGCCCACGTTTGATTCTCCTTAAAAGAAATCCACGAGGTACTCATCAAGCTCCCGCTGATCAAGATCGTAGAAATTCTTACCCTCATCATAGAGGTCATCGGCGAGTGCACGTCCCACATAGCGCCAGTGCCACGGCTCATAGACATAGTAGCCGTTTTCTTTGGGATAGGAGAGTATAAATCCGTACTCGCGTGCGTGCGCAAGGAGCCACGCGTACGCCTCAGTAGTATCAAGCGAGGAGAAATTCGCTCCTAATTCAAGGGTAGTGAAATCAACGGTGGTACCGAGCTGATGCTCGGAGTACCCCTGGTCTGCGGAAAAGGCGTTTGCGCCCGAACCATAGCGCACGACGTAGTTTGACTTCAGAATCTCCTGGGTGCCAAAGGAGCGATAGCCAGAAATGATGCGAAACTCGATTTCTTCTTCGCGTGCATCCTCAAGAAGCTTTTCAAGATCATTCCAAAGCTTCCCGTGGAAATATTCTTCCTGCTCGCCATACGTCCATAGAGGAGGAATCTGCACCAGTTCTGAAGGAACAAAGTTTTCATTAAGAAAGTATACTTTCGAGTATTTTTGCAGGAGCTCCGGGTCGGTCTTCGCGAGTTTATCGAGCGTGTCTACGGTGCCCGAGATCTCTTTAATACGGCCCTCAAATGTGTTGTTTCGGTCGCGCTCTATCGAAAGAGCCTCCGTGAGGCGTCGCTCTTCTTCTTTCGCTCGGGCAAGCTCTGATTCAAGCGTATCAATCGTCGAGGTAGCGCCACCAAGTGCCGTTCTCGTTTGCTGGTGCGCAGTCTTTTCCGTGTAGAGGACATAGCCACCAACGCCTCCTAGAAGGAGGATTCCAAGGAGCGCGAGAGCAGTAGGTGAGGGTGATTTCATACTGGAGGCATGCTATCACAAGCAAGGCTTTTTATCCTTTCCACTCTACGTGTGCCCCTACCCGGCGTTCAAAGGCGCTCGCCTTGCGAAGATGTGGTTTCAAAGACGCAGGGAAAAGCGGGGTATGGGGCTGATCGCGGAGCGCGTAGGCGATATGCCAGAGCGGTCTATCGCTTGTCACCCAGTTCGTGTTTACTTTTCGTAGATCAAGCGGGAGGGAATACGCGCGAAGTGATTTGGTGCCCGTTTTGTCCATGAAGTATTCGTGAAAGTAGGAGAGTGCCAGTTCACGTAGGTTCTTGTATAGTGGATCTCGATAGCGAAGCACCGCGTGGTTTGTTTTTGAGAGCGCTCCCCAGTAGCCGTCACGGCGAAAGAGCGCGACGGCGTGATCCTCGTCTTTTGGGATGGTGCGGAGATTCATGATCAGGGGTGGCTCTCCGTGGTAGGCAAGTGCAGCTGCGGCAAGAAATGCGCCCTCGAGGCAGTGAGCTTTTCTCTCTGTAAGTACGAGACGTGGCGAGTAGCAGGTCTCACCTTTCTTTTCATGATTTATGGGAAGTGTATCGAGAAAGTCTTGGATTTTTAGGGGAGAAGAGAGAGACGTAAACAGAGCACGCTCCTCCTTGGTACACTCGTCCATTACTCTCTAGGATACCATTTGGAGAGAGTAGTAGCGCATCGTCGTCTCCTCTTTTATACTCTGTATATGATGCGATACGTTCTCGTCTTTGTATGTGCGAGTGCGCTCCTTTTCCCCTCCTCGGTGGCTCGTGCGGCACTCGAGGAATCCTTTGAGGTATCTGGATGGATCCCGTACTGGGCGGTGTCTAAAGGAACGCGAAGCGCTGGGGAGAACATCGAAGCGCTCTCAGCGGTCATGCCCTTTGTCTATGCCGTACAAAAAGATGGTACGCCAAAAGATCTTGGCGGTATGTCTAAGGCGTCATGGAAGCGGCTTATGGCGCTTGCGAAAAATGAGGGGATACGGGTAACCCCGACCGTTATGTGGAGCGATACCGACACCATTCATGCCATTCTTTCAAACAGTGCAAAGCGCGCGGCGCACGTACAGGAGATAGCGGAACTCGTGAAGAAGAAACGGTACGATGGTATCGACATAGACTATGAAGGAAAACTCGCAAAAACACGCCCCTACTTTTCGAAATTCCTGAAAGAACTCGATGAGGCACTTGAGGAGAAATTCCTTTCGTGCACTATCGAGGCACGCACACCACCTGAGGATTTGTACACGACCATTCCTGCGTCACTTGAATATGCTAATGACTATGAGGCGATTAATGAGCACTGTGATCGAGTGAACATAATGGCCTATGACCAACAGCGCGCCGACCTTTCATTAAATAATGCGCGCAGGGGCACTCCATACTATCCGAATGCAGATACTGACTGG
This sequence comes from Minisyncoccia bacterium, assembly GCA_049653065.1. Classification (GTDB taxonomy): domain Bacteria; phylum Patescibacteriota; class Minisyncoccia; order Phycocordibacterales; family Phycocordibacteraceae; genus C7867-001. Next base: position 1,503 of record JBASFO010000015.1, on the reverse strand, counting down.
GTAGAGAAAGTAATGAAGCTCGCCGCAAAGACCATAGATCCTGATAGGCTCGTCATAGGCATTCCGACCTATGGCCGCGAGATTGCGGTAAAGGTCTCCCCAGAGTGGTTTGAATCCTATGATCAGCTCTGGTCAGTAAACCCGAGTTATGCGGAGGAGACTGCAGAAGATGAAGACGTGAAGCCTTCTACGAACAAGGCGGGAGAAAGAAGCTACTCCTATCTCCCCAAGGATGCTTCGGTACGCCTCTCCTCGCTTCCGAAAGCACCGCGCGGGACACTCTCGGGAGATGAGATTGCGCTCCGCGCGCTCGCGTATGCCAATAAGACCGGGAAGAGTCTAACCGTGAATGTGGTGTGGTGGTCAGACGCGGATGCCGTCAAAGACAAGATAGAGCTTGCAGAGGAGCTCGGGCTTCGTGGTGTCGCACTCTTTAAAATAGATGGGGGAGAGGATGAGGACATTTGGGATTTGTTTTAAGGAAAAGAAAAAGGGCTCGCGCATAGCGCGAGCCCTTCGGTACAGCGTCCTCTTCGTGGATCGCTCTACCTGGCGTAGTACTCGAGCGAGGTGGCCCGGAGCGCCCGCACTCCCCGGCGGAGTTGCGATTGCCACTCCAGGAATTCATCTTCGGCGAGGTCAGGATAATACTCGTGCATGACCTCAAGTGATAGAGTGCCGTTTTTAACGAGCTGCACCACAGCCGCCTTTCGATCTATAGTCCAATGGCCGAGTGGATCAGGCAGATCATATACGGACACCGCTCGTGCATCATACCTTCGCGTGACTTCTACCCGATGAGGCTTCCAAACTGCGTACGTACTACTCCTATGAAGGAGTATGCCTGCGCCGCGACCCCAGCGCGTCTTGATGAACGAGGCAGCATGAGGATGCTTTTCCTCAAGCTTGCGGGAGATTTTGCACACCAGGACGTCAATAATCTTCCAGTGTGGTGTCTTTTCCGTTTCCGACGGATAGAGTGCATGCATGATCATGCGCTTCGTGCGCACGAAACCCTGGTAGGGAAGAAGGTACGTCAGAAGGCGACGTTCCAGTGGCGCGAGTCCAATTGACTCTTTTCCCACGAGTATCTCGTCCTCTCGGATGGTCACCACGGCATCGCCGACCCGGAAGGGATGGAGAGCCGCGTATGAGAGAGGCTTCATCACCTATTCTCCTTATTGATACGGTAAACCATTTCACCGCTCAAAATGAGTAAAATCTATTATCCGCTCTGTGTCAACTACGCTACGGTGAATTCTCACCCTAATTGCACCACCCCTCCTCTCTCCGCTCTTCCCCTCCTCTTTTCTAAATCACCCTATCAAAATATAGTAACATCGTATGTCACTATATAGTGACATACGATGTTACTATATGGCAGAGGAAGACAGAGAAGTTAGATGAAAAACGTTGCGAAAAAGAGCGCGAGAAAGATGCGATACCAGCCAAAGACGGCGAAGGAATGCGTTTTCACAAAGGAGAGTGCGAACCGTATGGTGA
>JBASFO010000014.1:0-2293 GCA_049653065.1 Minisyncoccia bacterium | reverse complement strand
GTTGAATCCTCTGCGTGGCGCTCACTGAATGCACTCCCGCTCTATCTCTCTGAGCAGCATCGCCAAGAGGATGCCGAGTATCGGCGCATACTCGAAAACATACGTGCAGGCACCATAGATCACGCTGATATTTCACGCATTCTTTCGCGCGAGGCTGATAGTGAAGACGAGACACTCCATGATATGCCGCAACTCTATACCCACAATGCGGATGTAGATCGATTGAATGCGGAGCGCCTTGCTGCGCTTCCCGGGACTTCTATGCACTACGCTATGGAGACTACCGGGCGCGGCCCCTTGGTCGAATCTTTGAAGCGTGGATGTCTCTCCCCCGAGTCTTTGGAACTCAAAGAGGGCGCGGTGGTGATGGCGACAAAGAATAATCCGAGTGCAGGATACGTAAACGGCACGCTCGGTACCATCGTCGAGTTCGAACGCGGTACCGGTTATCCCATTTTGCAAACGAAGGAGGGTAGGAGTATTCCCATTGCACCTGCCGAATGGGCTATAGAGGAAGGCGGAAAGGTGCGCGCAAAAATATCACAAACGCCGCTGCGGCTTGCGTGGGCAGTGACGATACATAAGAGCCAGGGCGCGAGCATGGATAAAGCGGCGATCGATCTCTCGAAAGCATTTGAATACGGACAGGGATATGTGGCGCTCTCGCGCCTGCGCTCCCTCAAGGGCCTCACCCTTCTCGGGTGGAGCGAGGACGCGCTCCGGATACACCCGACAGTTTTTAAAGAAGACGGGCAGCTCCGTGCTTCCTCAAAAGCCGCTGCGGCTTCATTTGCCGCTCTCCGAGAAACGGGCGAGCGCGACACTCTCGAAGCTGCATTTATTCGTGCGTCGGGAGGTACGCTCGAAGCACGGCGTGGCCCAAAACTAGCAAAGAGAGATACCTACGAAGAAACGCTTGCGCTTATAGAGGCCGGAGAGTCCACTCTTACTGCGCTCGCCAAGAAACGCTCTCTCACCTCTGGCACCATTATTTCGCACATTGAGAAACTAGTCGTCGATGGACGGCTTTCCCTTAAGGGTGCGCAGGCGCTTGCACCAAAGAAGGTCGCTGATGGGCTCGAGAAAATCGCGGCTGCGGCAGGCACGGGTGGGCTCCGGTCGCTCACACCCACATTTAAGAAACTCCAGGGCCGCTATACGTTTGATGACTTGCGCTTTGCTCGCATCCTCCTTTCCAAATAACGTCCAGAATTCTCCATATACAGTATTATAGCAATCGTCATAATAAAGTGATGGAGGATACACTCTCGTACGCGGATTTCTTTCGCTCGTACATGATTCTCTTTCGTATACCGTGCTAAGCGACAACTCCTATGCTTTTGTGTATAGTCCAGAGCGGACTCGTTGTAGTAGTCCTTAGAAAGAATAACGAGGTGGCCTATGGCCATTCTTGAAGGGAAGACCAAACAGGTCGTTCCCATTCATGCGGCTCGGCTCATTGCAAAAGATGACCTGACTGCAGGCAACGGAGTAAAGCACGACATACTTCCCGGGAAGGGCATTCTCGCGACCCACACGACTTGTAACGTATTCATGTTGCTCTTCGAGTGCGGCTTACCACTCGCGTACCTCGGGTGCGATACGGAGACGTCCTTCGTGGCGTATCTCTGCGACATGCTCCCCTTTGAAGTGGTTGTGCGCAGTGAAGCGCATGGCTCGTATCTGAAACGAAATCCACAAGTGGTAAAGGGAGAAAAATTCTCTCTCCCGCTCGTGGAGATCTACCTCAAAACCAAGGATCGGACCTATCGTGGGCACGATCTTGAATGCGATGATCCGATGATTATTTCCGCATCGTATGAACATGAGGCGCATCTGTACAATCCTGCAGTTGCCTTCGAGGGAGCGGAGCCATTTCTCTCACTTCCCACTGAGGAGGTTCCCGGTCTCAATGAAGCCGGAAGTATGGCAACTCGTGCGACGCGCGCATTCCTTGCGCTCGAGAAAGCGTGGTGGCTCCTCGGCTACCGACTCGTCGACCTTAAACTTGAGTTTGGCATTGCTCGGGAAGATGGACACGATGATCTTCTCATCGCTGATGTCATCGATAATGACTCATGGCGGCTCCTTGATTCGGAGGGCGCTTACCTCGACAAGCAGATCTATCGCGACGGAGGAAGCCTCGAGGTGGTTCATGCGAACTACGAACGGGTCGCGGGATTGACTAACGAGTTCCGCGCCGAGTACGTCCGTAAGGCTGCACGGAAGGTGACGCAAAATCCGTTTCCGTCGTATGCCTGTCGCTTTTGACCAATCGATAAAGCAGTGAACC
>JBASFO010000013.1:0-2333 GCA_049653065.1 Minisyncoccia bacterium | reverse complement strand
GTCGTACCAGAAGTACGCCTCCAGAAATCGACTTCCCGCGCCTTGCGACTCATCCGGTTTATTTCTTTTTCATTTCCTGTATCTGATACTCTAGTAGCAATGGACTATTCGCCTGAATTAAAGAAGAATCACAAAACTGCGTATCTCGCGGAGGAGTTTGAGCGTCTCGAGAGGGAGAAAGAAGAGGCGCTTGCGGCCGCCGGCACGGATACTGAGCTTCTCTCCATGGCAGAGGAAGATGCGACTCGTATCATGAAACGCCAGGAAGAAATTCTTGCCGATATAGAGCGGATTCTGGCGAAAGAAAAGGAGGAAGAATCAAAACCAAAAGCAGTCGTGCTTGAGTTTCGTGCGGCCGCGGGTGGGGACGAGGCGGTCCTCTTTGCAAAGGAGTTGAAGGAGATGTATGAGAAATATGCAGAAATGAAAGGATGGCGCGTGCGGCTGATAGATGATCTCACTATGGAAATTGGTGGGGCCGACGCGTATGACGCGCTTCGCTATGAGACCGGAGTGCACCGCGTACAGCGCGTACCGATAACTGAGAAATCAGGCCGCATACACACCTCCACTGCTTCAGTTGCTGCGCTCCCCATTCGTACCAAACCAAAGTTTGAGCTCAATCTCGCAGATCTTGAGGTAGAGTTTTCCCGAAGCGGTGGCGCGGGTGGTCAGAACGTAAACAAGGTTGAATCAGCAGTCCGCCTTATCCACAAACCAACCGGTATTGATGTGCGCTCCACCAGTGAGCGAAGTCAGAAGGCAAACCGAGAGAAAGCCATGGAAATACTCTCCGCAAAGCTCGAGACGCTCCATGAAGAGGAAGAAGCAAAGCGCCACGCTGCGCAGCGTAAAGGGCAGATAGGCACGGGAGATCGCTCCGAGAAGATTCGTACGTATAATTTCTTGCAGGATCGGGTGACAGACCATCGCATCAAAGAATCCTGGCATAATCTCCCGAAGATACTGCTCGGCGGCATTGAACCTATCGTAGAGGCGCTCCAGAGGGTCGCGGCGGGCGGCAGTGTGGGTACTTCCGAAGACGTCGAGTAACCTCCAAGAACCCCTGAGGGAAGAACCCCGAGGCTGAGGCCCCGGGGTTCTTGGGAGGTTTGGTGTAAGTTGCGAAAGGAGGTGCGGTCAGGTAGAGTAGGGCGTATGACTACCGATGTTTCGGCAGGTGTTGGAATCGACCGCCTTTTTGGGGCGGGCGCTCATTTTGCGCAAGTAAAGAGCCGCCGCCACCCTTCCATGAAGTCTTTCCTCGTGGGCACCAAGGCGCGTGTCGAGATTATTGATCTCGCACAGACTGATGCACAGCTACGTGAGGCTAAGAAAGCAATGACTGCAATGGCCGAGGCGGGTAAGACCGTTCTCTTTGTAGGAGGGAAGCGCGAGGTTTCTGACGCGGTAAAGGCGGCAGCCTCACGCATCGGTGCACCCTATGTCGCAAGTCGCTGGCTTGGGGGTACCATCACGAACTTCACACAAATCAAGAAGCGCATCGATCGTCTCGCAGATCTTCTCGCAAAACGTGAGAGCGGAGAACTTGCAAAGCTCTACACCAAGCTTGAGCGTATCCACATAGATAGAGAAATTGACCGCCTCATCTTAAGACTCGACGGGATCACGACGCTCGAGAAGCGCCCAGATGCATTTGTAATCGTAGACACCAAGCGCGAAGTGCACGCGACACGTGAAGCACGTGCCGCAGGCATTCCGGTTATTGGCATTATGAGCTCAGACTGTGATCTCGCTGACGCAGCGTATCCCATCGTGATGAATGATGCGTCGCGAGAGGCAGTGAGGCTTGTCCTAAGCGAACTCGCTTCCGCCTACGAGATGGGTCGGAAGGGAGTTTAAAATCGCCATCTGCGGCGTTGCGGGTCCCGCCGATTTCTTTCGTCGTACCAGAAGTACGCCTCCAGAAATCGACTTCCCGCGCCTAGCATCTGACAATTTTAATTCTCCCTTTGTCTTATAAGGTTTTCGTACGATATAATTTGAAATACTATGGACATTTCTATTGAAGTTTTGAAAGCGCTTCGCGATAAAACCGGCGTATCAGTCGCCCAGTGCAAGAAGGCACTTGAAGAGGCGGGGGGAGATGTGGGCAAGGCAGAGGTGATCCTCCGTAAAAAGAGCGGCGCCGCAGCCGACAAGAAAGCAGATCGCACGCTCGGCGCAGGCTACATCGGGAACTATGTGCACGATGGAGCTATTGGCGCGATGGTGCTCCTCTCCTGCGAGACTGACTTTGTCGCGAAGAACCCGGAATTTGGTGTACTCGCTAAGGAACTCGCGATGCAGATTGCCGCTACTGCTCCGCAGTA
>JBASFO010000012.1:0-20742 GCA_049653065.1 Minisyncoccia bacterium | reverse complement strand
CCCAGGAACCATGAGAACGACAGAAATAAAAGCGACTGCGCAGAGTAACCACACTGCGGCCGTATCAAACGAGAAGCGACTCATTCCCGAAACAGGATTTGATTCTTGCATATAGAATTCGTAATGCCCTATTGCTAATGGGGTAAGTATAGCAAGTGCTAGGAGTCAATCACAAGAACCAGTGGATAGAGATTCCACGCTCTATAGAAAACACCCGGCGCGTAGCGCCGGGTGTTTTCATGGATTTCGGACCGGTACGATAAGCCGAATTCTGTACCTATTCTGCCAACGTAACGCGGGCAAAAGGGGTGACGACCATCTATCTGGTCCCCTGATTACTCGAAGGGATCAAGCGGCGCTTCCCTCCGCACGCATGCGGAGGGACACGGCCTTGCACAGGGGTAAGGATTTTGCCGTTTCAACCCTGCCTTGCGGCAGGACTCATCCCCGAAGGGATGTCATTGGCTTTCGCCTCCGACGTCTCTGTTCGCACCTCGCGCCTCGCGGCGGACGGGCGTTACCCGCTACCTTTCTCCGAGCACCACTTTTACTACAGTACTCTGTTTTAAAAGTGGTGCTCGGCTGTGTTCGGACTTTCCTCCAAGCACCACTTTTACAAAATAATTCTGTATCATGCGAATCTACGTAGTTTCTACTCTACGCGCTTTGATACTGATCACGTTGTAAAAGTGGTGCTCGGCGATCGTCTGTACCGGTCCTCCTCTATTATACCACGGACACTGTAAACCGTCTAAAAACCCTTCAGGTAAATTCCCTTTCGAAAGGCTAGGAATTGGGCCGGCTTTCGAAGGGATGTATCGAACGAGCAAGGGTTTATAAGGGTTTGTGAATATGCTCTAGCGTAGTGGAAGTGAGAGCACGGTCGAGGTTGCCCATCCGCGCGCCTCTGCCGTGCCACCGCGTACCTCGAGCACGTAGCGCACGGGGGAGGGCGGATAGAAAACCGTAGGATAGGAAGGAGGAGCGGCATCTTTTAGGATACCGAGTATCGCACCTTCGCTCGTAAGCCAGATCACGTCAAGCGGTACGAGCGTTTCTTTCATCCAGAACCCGTAGCTTCCTTCGGTTTCAAAGATAAAAAGCATTCCATAGTCTTCCGGCACTTCCCTGCCGGAGAGCCCGAGCGCTCGCTCCTCAGATGTATCAGCCACGTCTACCTCGGTGAGCGAGAACGGAGTGGGAGGATTCGAAAATGAAGGCGCAAAAAATACAATCGCGAGCGCTACAGCAACGGCGATGCCGATGCCGAGAACCTTCATGAGAGCGCAAGCGTGAGCGCCGTAAAGGCGGCAGTGCGACCTGCGTTTTCCTCTCCGGAGGCGCGCGCCTTCGCTTCTGCGAGCGTGTTGGTAGTCAAAACACCAAGGCCGAGAGCAGTGTCCCGTTCTACGGAAAGCGTCATGAGCCCAGGAAATACTGCGGAAGCGAGGTGGCGATCGTGCTCAGTCTCTCCTTTGATGATACAGCCGAGCGCGACGAGTGCATCTTTCTTTCCACGAGAGAGTAGCTTCACACACCCATACGGAAGTTCGAAAGAACCTGGAACCCGGAGAATTTCTATATTCTCATCTTGTACGCCCCACTCCGCGAGCGCTTCGAGTGCGCCGTCAAGGAGTGCCTCGGTCACATCACTATTAAATTCGGACACCACGACGCCTACCGTGAGTAGAGAGGCGTCGCGCGCCTCACGCTCCTTTCCGAGTTCGTTTCGCCTCATTGCGACCTACTCTACCACGCTTCCCCATAAAATCGGCTTCTATATTCACCACATCACCCACGCGAAGCGTGCCGAGTGTCGTGATTTTCCTGGTATACGGAATAAGCGCAACCGTCACCGTCATAGTACTACGGCGTGCGACGGTGAGTGAGACGCCGTCTATCGCCACAGCGCCATAGAGCGCAACCCGTCTTATGAGCGCTTTCGGGAGCATGATGCCGATGAGGAGAGATGCGCCCTCTTTTGAAACCTTCTTCACTCTACCTGTACCCGCGACGTGACCCTGGAGTAAATGCCCGTCGAGTCGGTCGCCCGCACGAAGTGCACGCTCGAGATTGAGCGCGCGAGTGCGCTTCCATGAAGAGAGCGTCGTCTTTCGGAGTGTCTCCGGCATGGCAAAGGTTTCAAAGTTGCCACGCGAGAACTTCGTAACCGTAAGACATACGCCGTCGACGGCTATGCTCTGGCCCTTCCGGAGCGTCCAGCCTTTGGGCGCAGCAATTGAAAGCAGGAGACCTTTATTCTTCGCTGTTGCGGTTTTCAGCTTTCCCTTTGCTTCGACTATTCCCGTAAACATATATTACGTAGTTTCGTGATGCGCTCTTGCCGTCGCCGCGTCTGTCGCTATTGCGCGCGCAAGCTCCGCATCACTTTCAAAGACTTCTCCTTCGCGGATACGCTTCCCGAGAGTTACCGTAATAGGCTTTCCGTAGAGGTCACCCGTGAAATCAAAAAGGTGGGATTCAAGTATGCTGTGCGCGGTATCGGCATAGGAGACTGCCCTGTGCGAGACCCCATCAAGCTCAACTATCGAACTATAGACACCCGAGACGTCTACGCCCGCAAGCGGTATGTTGGCCGTCGGATATCCCAAACCCGCCGCCTTGCGGCTTCCTCCTACGACTATGCCGGAAAAAATCATGGCGGTATTCATTGTACAAAGTTCGAATGTATTTTGAAAGCAACCCTGATGCCGACTAACCGCACGCGCGGAGCGCGTGGTGGCTGGAAACTGCCTCGTACGCTCGTATCGTTCCGCCACCTGCCTGAATACTTGGAGGGCAGAACCCCGAAAGAAAAACACCCTTTCCTTTTTCAAAAGAAATTTCACCCCCGCCAAATCAAGAAAGCAAGGAGTGTTTTTCTTTCGAGGTTGCCGAGGCTCTGCGAGGCAGTGGCGGGACGATTCATTCCTCGTCGGGATGGGTTCGGATAAGGGATATAATTTCACCGCAAAATAAGAAGGGAGATGCGCAAGCGTCTCCCTTCTTATTTTGCGGGGACGATGCCTAGAACTTTGAACCAAAAGTACGATTCAAATTCAAGGATATTGAAAAAAGTATACAGAAACTAAGGGCGATCTACAAAGTGCATCCTGAATGGTTTGAGGTGCCTAAGCCGAAGTCAGATAAGAGAAAAAATGCAATAGATTATTCAATCCAGTAGGAGATCTTAGGCTCAAGCTAAGTATTCTTTTATTCTTTCTTTATCTTCGTTTTCAGATTCACCCTTGAAATACATCTCGATAAAATCAACTGTGTTAGTTAGAACATAATAAGCATAAATAATACGAATGCCACTTTGTACCCCACGGCCCTTAAGGGCTTTACATGCAAACTTCTTTATTTTACAAATCTTTAATTCATCGGAACAAAAATTTGGGATTAACTCTACAGAATTATTATCTATATTTTTTATGTGGAACAACTCAATAGCGTTCGTTTTTGCAACTTCAATGTCGTCCTCGAGAGTCCTTAATTTCTTGAGTAGTCTCTTTAGATCTTTATCAAAACCCGATGTATTTTTATAAGTTATCGGGCTCATATTCTCTAACAGAAGTGTCCTTCGTGCGGTAGAACACAGATTCATAAGATAAAGGTCGACCATCTTCTGCAGTAATCCAAGGCACATCTTTGTGAGAGTATTCACTTAATTCAGTCGCTGACTTATCAGAAAGACGAGAAAGCACCTCATCGATGTGTTTTATCTCTTTTGCATTCAACACAGAGATATCGGCTTCTCTATGTGGTAAATATTTTGTTTGTTCATGTAAAAAATACTTGCTTCTGACTGTTTCAAGTTCTCCTTTTGACTCCATTGACTCCACAATCTTTTTAAATTCTACGGGAGTTGGCCCGAAATGATTTTTTATGTAGGTTGCACCGACAAGTTGCTCTTCAAACTTTTCGTAATAGTCAAAGTCAATAAAATAGAGAAGTTTATATAAAACAGTCATTCCAACATTTGATTTACTGCCCACTTTTTCTAAAACATAGAGCAGTACCTCTTTAAATTTCTTGAGATTTTTTTGTGGCACATCAATACGAATTTCCTGTTTTTCTTTTTTCTCTGGTGTATCATTAATAGAAACTTTAACACCAGAGATTCTCTTTCCGGATATGAGTTCAGCGAGAGTAATATTAAAAATTTCAGCAATAGTATGTGCCTGTGAGAGGGTAAGTTCTTTTGCTCCCTTTTCAATTTCTATATAACTCGCCCTTGAAACACCTATTTTTCCAGCGACAAAGGCCTGAGAAATACCCTGATTATTCCTCAGTTCTAATAAAAATGTATGTTTAATCATGCTTAAAGTATAGCCAACCTGGAGTAGATGTCAAGAAAATAGACAGGTCAGATGTGGATAAATTTGACATCTAAAACACCCCGAAATATAATGCTTTTATCGGCCCAGTCGAACCGAAACCTTACTAATAATTGAATTAACTACTAATGGCAACGTACTACATTAAGAAAGATAGTAAAGCTCAGTACGAGACTGATTGAATATAATTTGTAAAAAGATTGTCCACAGTATTCTTATTTTAGCCCAAAAACCCTTATTTTGCTTGGGTTCAAAGTTGCCAATCTGTGCGGAGGTGGTGAGATTTGAACTCACGAGACCCTTTCGAGCCTGCCATCTTTCCAAGATGGTGGAATAAACCGCTATCCGACACCTCCGTAGTAGACACGTTATAACAAAAAATCGGAGGCACCGCGAGGTGCCTCCGTGAAAGATCGGCAGAGACGGGTTGAGCTAGTCCCAGTCGCCCACGACGCGTCCGCCCTTAGTACGGCGTTCACGCTTCGTGTAGCTCCGGGAGCCGCCGAGACCGGCGCCACCGTTCTTGTAGGGTCGTCGCCGCTTATTTTTCCTGGCGCCCCGCGCGAGCAGGTTGCAGTGCGTTTTGCGCACTTGGCCGAGGCAAAACTCGGCGGCCGGAAGAGCGATAACGTAGCTTGTGGTAATGACCATAGGTCATCCTCCCTTTCCTGCATGGCCCTACGCCATGCATTAGCTAGATTCTAGCACACTTATCATATATCCGCAAGGGTCTGTATGCGCGCAGGCGCGATGGCCAAAAACGGCTTATCTTATTGGCCTCGGAGAGAATACCCCGACAGCTTGCTACGGGGATGGCGATACAGTTTGTTTTATGATGCGTTTGGCTCCCCTGTATGTCCGAGCAGAGCTCGGACTCTGTCTTCTACGGGCGGGTGGGTAGCGAACAGGCGGTTCATAAACTTCCCTGCCGAAGCGCCAAAGGGATTCCCGATAAAAAGGTGTGCAGTGGCGTGGCTCGCGTTTCGCATGGGCGCGGCGTAGCTTCCGATCTTCTGAAGTGCGGAGGCAAGACCTTCCGGATAGCGCGTGAGGAGCGCACCAGAGGCGTCCGCGAGAAACTCGCGGCGGCGGCTTATCGCAAGCTGTATGAGCTGTGCGGCAATAGGCGCCAAAATCACCCCGACGATAGCAAGCACCGCAAAGAGTGCACCTGCTTTCCCACTATCATTGTCACGATTCCCGCCGCCAAAAAGAGAGGCGCGTAGAAACATATCAGCGACAATCGCGATGCATCCCGCAAGCACCACGGCAATGGTCATCACGAGCATATCTTTATTTTTTATATGAGAGAGCTCGTGACCAATCACTCCCTCAAGCTCCGCGCGATTCATCATAGAGAGGAGTCCGGTCGTTGCGGCGACTACCGCATGCTTCTCATCCCTTCCGGTCGCAAAGGCGTTCGGCGCCTGATCTTGTATGACGTAGAGCTTTGGCATAGGAAGCCCCGCCGCAATAGCGAGATTCTCAGTCACGGTGTAAAGATCAAAATACTCCTCCCTCGTCGCAGGTTTTGCGTGCGTCATAGAAAGCACGAGTTTGTCTGAGAACCAGTAGCTCCCGACATTCATGAAGAGTGCGAGGATTACTGCACCATAGAGAATCGAAGGATCACCAAAGTAGTACGAGATTCCCCACCCCACGAGAATGACAAGAAGAAAGAACCCGAGCATGAGACCCCAAGTCTTCCATAGATTGTTTGATTGTTCTTGGTAGAGATTTGCCATAGTTATCCGTTCCTATTTTCGTTTGTCTTGTAGCCGTCGTTTGCCGACCAGAGGAGAAATAGACGTTTCTTGAAACCACCTTTCTTTCCCGTTGTTTTTATTTGTGCAGTAGTCATCTCTTCGTTTGTTATAGACTTGAGTCTCTTTATTTCGTCAATAACGTCCATGACATCAGCAAGTTCTTCGATGAGTTCTTCTCTTGAGGTTGCGACAGGAAGGGCGCTCGCTTCCTCTTCGACTTTTCTCAGCAAAGCCTGTTCGAACTCCTCTTCAGAAAGGGTGCGCGTCTCATACGCAGCACCTACCGAATCCATCTTCTCGGGAATCTTGTCCCGGATAAGTTTGTTGTAGTGGACTTTGTCCGCCATTGTTTCTTAGAACGCAACTTTCACCGGATCTTTCGCAGCTTGTTCACCCTCGGAGAGTTCAAAGAACTCTCGTTTGACGAAGTTGAATATGCCGCCCACGATGTTGCCTGGAAACTGCTCGAGTCCGGTGTTGAGTGCCATCACGTTTTGATTGTAGAAGCGCCGCGCTGCCTGGATCTTATTCTCTGTATCAGAGAGTTCCCGCTGGAGTTCAAGGAAGTTCGTGTTGGCCTTGAGGTCTGGATACGCCTCCGCAACCGCAAAGAGGGATTTCAATGCACCCGTGAGCATGTTCTCGGCTTTGGCGTGGTCGGCGACCGAGGATGCACCCATTGCGGCGCTTCGTGCAGCCGTCACGCTCTCAAACGCCTGCTTCTCATGCGCTGCGTAGCCCTTCACCGTCTCGACGAGGTTTGGAATAAGGTCGTAGCGGCGCTTCATTTGCACTTCGATGTCGCTCCACGCTTCTTTGGCGCGGTTTACGAGCGTCACAAAACCGTTATAGGAAAACACAAGCCAGAGCACGACGAGAACGACAATGCCAATAAGAATGTAGGTGATAGTCATAGGGTGCGATTAGTACTTCCTTATCAGTATACCAAAAGCCCCGCGAGATGTGCGGGGCTTTTGGTCTTTAGAATTCCATTCCGCCCATACCACCCTCGCCTCCTCCGGCCGCGGACGCCGTCTTTGGTTCCGGAAGGTCCGCAACCGCGGCCTCGGTGGTGAGGAGCATAGCGGCCGCAGACACCGCGTTTTCAACTGCCTTCCGCGCCACTTTCACGGGATCGATGATGCCCTCCTCGAGCATATCGTCGACCACCACGTCTCGTACCGCGTCATAGCCCGCGTTCTTCCCTCCTCCCTGCACTTTGCCCACGATGAGTGACGCATCGTCTTTACCGGCGTTCAGCGCTATCTGGCGCAGTGGCTGCTCGAGCGCACGCACCACGATGTTGTATCCCGCCTCCTCGTCAGCAGAGACTTTTCCTGCGCCTCCCGCAAGTTTCTTCGCAACTTTTGCAAGCGCCGTGCCGCCTCCTGCGATCACGCCCTCTTCCATAGCTGCTTTAGTAGCTTTCACTGCATCATCTATCTTGTCCTTCAAATATTTCATCTCGGTCTCGGTTGCAGCACCCACCCGAATCACCGCCACCCCTCCGGAGAGTTTTGCGATGCGCTCCTCGAGTTTCTCCTTATCGAATTTCGAAGTTGTGCCTTCTGCGAGTGCACTGAGCTGTTTTACTCTCGCTTCAATGTCAGCTTTCTTTCCTTTGCCACCGACAAATACCGTCGTGTCCTTGGTGGCAATCACCCGCTGGCTCTTGCCGAGCATGGAGAGCGTCGCGCTCTCAAAGGTAAGACCCGTTTCTGCGGAAATTACTTGGCCACCTACTACCGCGGCAATATCCGCGAGCATCTCCTTCTTCCTGTCACCGTAGCCCGGAGCTTTCACCGCGAGCACATTAAACGTGCCGCGAAGACGGTTCACCACAAAGGTCGCGAGTGCATCACCCTCAACGTCGTCCGCGACGATGACGAGTTCTTTCTTTCCTGCTTGCGCCACCTTCTCAAGAAGCGGAAGTATTTCTTGTACGCTTCCTATCTTTTTGTCCGTAATGAGGATGGTCGCATCTTTCATCTCAGCTTCCATGCGCTCGGGGGCAGTGACCATGTAGGCGGAGACGTAGCCCTTGTCTATCTGGAGACCCTCGACGACTTCGGAGGAGAGCTCCATGCCCTGCGACTCCTCCACCGTTACCACGCCGTTCTTCCCCACTTTCTCTACGGTTTCTGCGATGATGGTACCGAGATCCTCGCTCTCTGCAGAGATAGTTGCAATCTGTTTTACGTCAGACTTTCCTGAAACATCTTTTGCCATCTTTTTAAGCTCGGCAATAGCTGCGTCGCGCGCCGCCTCCATGCCTGCGCGTATTGCCATAGCGTTTCCACCCTTCACCACACGCTCAAGCCCCTCATCAATCATGGCTTCAAGCAAGACCACGGTCGTCGTGGTTCCGTCTCCGACGCCATCATTGGTTTTCCCGGCAACTTCCTTCACGATTTCGGCGCCCATATTCTCAAACTTATCCTTGAATGAGATTTCCTTGGCAATTGATACGCCATCATTGGTGATGCGCGGACCACCATAGCCCTTGTCGAGCACGACGTTTCTCCCGCGAGGACCAAGTGTTACTTTCACTGCTTTTGCGGCGCGTGCAAGCCCATCGTGTATTTTCTTGCGTGCGTCCTCACCAAAAAGAATTTGCTTTGCCATAAGATAGGAAGTTAGTTAGGAAATGAGCCATTAGCCAATAGAGAGGAAATCAAGAGAGAAGGACGAGTAACTGTATTTCCCTCTTGGCTATACCCTAGTGGCTAATTACTATGTAATAATTGCTAATATCTGAGACTCCGAGAGGATGTAGTAGTTCTCGCCATCCACTTTCACCTCGTCATACCCGTACTTACTAAAAAGTACTGTCTGCCCAACCTTCACCTGCATAGGAATAAGCGTGTCCTCGTCGTATTTCCCAGGGCCAACCGCGATCACCTTTCCTTTCGCCGGCTTTTCCTTATCGACGGTATCAGGAATGATAATTCCTGAAGCCGACACCTTCTCGTCTTTCTCAATGGGCTTGACGACCACACGATCCGAGAGCGGTTCAATGCCAATACGTGAATCTTTTGTTGCCATAAGAATAGAAAGTTTAGTAGTTAGGCACGAGGCTCTAGTTGGGAAAATACATGCGCTAACGCCTAGAGCCTAATACCTAGCGCCTCCCTATGCCTCAATCCTGGCGCGTACGCCGGACGTTGTAGGTGCAGTATACGAGTGAATTCACTAAGGAACAATATTGACAATGCAGATCTGTACGGCATAGTACTATATACTGAGCCGGCAGGGTAACCCGGCGCTTTGCTTAAAGGAAAAAGCAATGCAGAAATTGTTCTTAGCGGCGGTTGCTGCCACACTTCTGCTTTCGGCGTGCAATCGCACGCCAGCGGTTGAGGAACCAGCACTCGACCGAGCCCGTATCGCCGAGAATCGGCAGATTATTGCCGATTGCGAGGCGCACAGCTGGACTACGTGCGATAAGGGATTCATTCGTCTGGGCGGCAATCTCTACCAAATCTTGAGCGTCGATCCGAGCGTGGAGGCCAATCCACCTGAGCCTCGGCACAACGAACTCACGAGTGCCCGGATCCTCGCGCACGCGGCCGATGGAGAGGAGGAAGGGACATGGGGCGAACGTTTCTTGAGCGACGCATCATTCATCCTCCCGAGCGACAGAGTGCTCTGGCGCGCTGCACTCATTGAGTCAGGCGAGGCTGAGCTCATGCGGGAACCTCCGCCAAATCCACAGCAAGTTGCCGAGCAACCAAAACCGCACTGACTTGAACCAGTCACAAAAGGTTCCCGCGCCGATTCCCATCGGCGCGGTTTTCTTTTTTCAGAATTATAAAAAATAGTAAACACCAAGGGGTAGGTCAATGGTACATACAATGAGGGCGTCCTGCGCGCAGGACGCCCTCAAAACCGTGTGCCTCTATCGCCCAAGGCCGCCTGCTGCCGCTATGCACGCGTCCTCAAAGAGGCCGAGTACAAAGCGAACAAGCGAAGGCACGAGCGCGCCGATAACGGCGCTGAGGCAGACGAGACCGACGGTGAGTGCCGGTCCGAGTGTGTCGATAGCATCCTGCAGCAGAATGCCGCCGCACAACACCGCAATAACAATCGCCGGCAGCTGGAAAATCGCCGCCGATGACAGAGAGTGCTTGAACAGCCATTCCTCAATGAATGGAAGTGTGGCGAGCCTCATGAGGCACCCCACACCCCCAATCACAAAAAACGGTATGAGTTCCGAAGCAAGAGTCATGCGACTCCCCTTTTTCTAGGTCGTTATCCCTGCAACGTAGCCCAGGGACCAGGCAGGGACATACTATGACACGTATACGCATATGTCAACACAAGAAACCAGGGTGTTTGCACCATCCCCGCCCCTCGTGGTATCCTCTCTTTCACAGATGGAGACTCTTCAGGCAATCCTGCCGTATGCGCAGATAACCCTCTCCCTCCTCCTTATAATCGGCATCGTACTGCAAAACCGCGGTGCCTCTCTTGGAGGAGCCTTTGGAGGCGACAACTTCGCATCGACATTCTATAAGCGCCGTGGCGCGGAGAAGTTTTTGTTTCAAGCGACCATACTCGTCGCAGTGTTGTTCATACTCTCCGCTATTCTCGGCTTCTTCATCTAACGCTCCTTAGAAATCAGTACCTTCGTTGGTGCGATACCTTCAGTTCTGCGCCTCACTTCTACTTGATTTCTAAGGAACGCACTATTCGTTCAGCTATGGAACCTCGTACCCATTCTTCTCGTTTCTCCTTCATAGGAAACTTCTCTTCGCACCTTCGCGCGCTCTCTCCGAGCGACGCCGTACTCATGTCCGCTCTCGCGGTACTCTTTCTCATACTTTCTTTTGCAGGTCTCTATACCCTTGAACGATACTTTCTCGTTGCTGTTCCCTCATATGGCGGCACCCTGACTGAAGGAGTGGTCGGCACTCCTCGTTTTATAAATCCTTTGCTCGCGCTCACCGACGCAGACCGCGATCTGGTGGCGCTCACCTACGCGGGACTCATGGGGTACACCGCGCAGGGTACGCTAAGAGGCGTACTCGCGGAATCCTATGAGATTTCTCCCGACGGCACACTCTATACCTTTACCCTTCGCGAGACGGCGCGCTTCTCTAATGGTTCACCAGTGACCGCAGAAGACGTGGTTTTTACCATAGAAAAAGCACAAGACCCTGCGCTTCGCTCCCCGGAGCTTCCTAATTGGACAAATATACGCGTGGAGGCAATTGATGCGCGCACCGTACGTTTTACCCTTCCTGCCCCGTACGCACCCTTCCTAGGAGATGCGACGCTTGGCATACTCCCAGCGCAGCTCTGGCGAAACGTAAAGAATGCTGAATTTGCTTTCTCGCCGCTCTCCACAGAGCCTGTGGGCGCGGGAGCGTTTACCGTCGCACACGTAGAGCGCGATACAAACGGCACTATCACGCGCTACAGGGTGAGCGCCTCAAAAGAGTTTGCACTGGGTCGTCCCTACCTCGATGCCATTCAATTCGTCTATTTTGACGATACCGAGGCTCTGCTTTCAGCGACAAAGACAGGTCGTGTCGAGAGTGCCTACGGCGTACCCCTTGAGGGTGCTATTGAAGTTCCCTATTCACGTGTGTTTGGTGTCTTTTGGAATGCGTCAAAAAATCCTCTGTTTGGGAGGATTGAGGTTCGAAAAGCACTTTCCGTAGTGATAGATCGCGATGCCCTGATTGCGGAAGCGCTCGGAGGCTATGGGACACCACTCTGGGGCCCTGTGCCACCTCGTGCGCTCCCTTCCTCGGTCCGTCCTGAAGTACCCGAAAATCGCGTAGAAGAAGCGCGCAAAATATTGCTTCGCAATGACTGGGTATTTGATGAAACTGAGAAGCTCTGGAAACACGAGAAAGATGGGCTTTCTCTTTCGGTTACGCTCTCAACCGGAAACATTCCCGAGCTGAAGGCAGTAGCGCAGCGCATTCGCAGCGATTTCGCCCTGCTTGGTGTTCCTACCGAAGTGAATCTGTATGAACCAAGTGAACTTGCGACCAGGATTATACGTCCGCGCGAGTATGAAGCATTGCTTTTTGGCATGGCGATCGGTCGAGAGCATGATTTGTTTGCATTCTGGGATTCTTCGGCACGTGTAGATCCGGGCTTAAATGTGGCGCTCTATGCAAACCGGGCAGTGGATGAATTACTTGAGGATATTCGCGTGACGGAGAATCTGGAGGAGCGAAGCGCTCTCCTTCAGAAACTCGATACCATGATTGCTGAAGAGTATCCTGCGGCATTTACCCATGCACCGCATTTCCTCTATGTACTTCCGGAGAATTTGCGGGGACCTACGCTCTCTGAGGTCGCTTCTCCTTCTGATCGGTTCACCGGTGTGTATGAGTGGTATCTGCGCGAGGAAGCGGTGTGGCCGTTTTTAAGAGGAGGGAGTGAATAGTCATTAGTTCGTGGGGTATAGTGTAGAGAACCGCGAACTGACGACTGCACATTCGTGCATGTATCGAGATTTCTCAATAATTATTACGTAGTATTAGTAAACAGAATTATGAACAGCGCACCAGCGCCGGCACCAGCGCCGGCATTCAAAAGCAACGAAGGAGAAACACCGCACCGAGGAGAACGAAGAGCCGGACCACCGAGTGCTCCTCGAGGAGGGCATGGTCCAATGCACCGTGGTGGCCGTGGAGGCAGAAATCGCTCTCGCGGGCCCGTGCGTCGTGGCGGTCACACTCCTTCCTCATCGCAGACCCAAAGACGCCCTGCAGAGTATCTCCCCGCAGCGGTCGACGAGAAGACCGTACGAGTCATCCCGCTTGGAGGGGTGGAGGAGGTGGGGCGTAACATGTTCTTGGTTGAGACCGGGAACGATATCTTTGTCTGTGATGTCGGGTTTCAATTCGTTTCCGAAGACGCGGCTCCGGGTGTTGATTATGTGCTCCCCAACACCAAATACCTGGAGGTAAACGCAGATCGCGTGCGTGCCGTATTTATTACGCACGGGCACCTCGACCACATCGGTGGTATTCCCTTCCTTATGAACCGCTTTGGCAATCCGCCGATTTACACGCGGAATCTTTCTGCCGTCATGATTCAAAAGCGTCAGGAGGAGTATCCGGATATGCCTAAGCCAAACATTATCATCGTTGAGCCAGGTTCCACCCACACGATAGGCTCGACCAAGGTACGCTTCTTCGGGGTTACCCACTCTATTCCTGACTCGATGGGTATCTCGATACAGACCCCCTGGGGAAACATTGTTGCAACTGGAGATTTGAACTTGGATCACGACAACGGCATACCTACTCCCGAGGAAGCAAAGAAGTGGGGAGAAATTGGAAAAGAAAACAATCTCCTCTTCATTGCAGACTCCACAAACGCAGAAAAGGATGGATTCTCGATTCCCGAACGAAAGGTGCACGAAACCTTGGAATCCATCATAAAGAATGTTTCCGGACGTCTCATCATCGGTACGTTTGCGTCTCAATTTGAGCGTATGATTCACATCATCGAGACGGCAGAGCGCCTCGGCAAGAAAGTAGTAATGGAGGGTCGTTCGATACGCACCAATCTCGAAATCGCCGAGAAAACCGGTCTCTTGAAGATCAAAAAAGAAACCGTCATTCCGTCACAAGAAATTGGCGACTATCCTCCTGACAAGGTGGTTATCCTCGCAACCGGAGCGCAGGGAGAAGAATTTGCCGCGCTCATGCGTATCGCCACCAAGCAGCATAAGTCGGTTACGCTCACGGCGCGCGACACCATCGTCCTTTCCTCTTCTGTCATTCCTGGAAACGAAATTGCGGTTCAGAAACTCAAAGACAATCTGTATAGAAACGGCGTAACGCTCATCCACTATCGTTCTTCCGACGTGCACTCAACTGGTCACGGAAACACCGGAGAATTGGTATGGATAAACCAGCAAGTGGGTGCAAAGTTCTTCCTGCCGGCCTACGGCTACTACTCGATGACGAGCTGCCACGCAAAAGCAGTGGAGCAGGCCGGGAGACCGCGCGATACTATCATCCTTGCCGACAACGGCACAGTGATAGACCTCGTTGAAGGAAAGACGCTTGCGATCCACAAAGATAAAGTGCCGGCCTCGCCACTCATCGTGGACGGATTTGCAATTGGCGACATGCAGGAAGTGGTGATTCGTGATCGCCAGGCGCTCGCAAAAGACGGCATGTTTGTCATCATTGCCACCGTGCAACTTAAGACCGGCAAACTCCGGAAGTCTCCCGATATCATTTCGCGTGGATTCGTATACCTGCGTGAATCCCAGGACCTCCTAAACCACGCGCGACTCCTCATCAAGAAGACAGTCGAGGACTCGACCCGCGGCATGAATCCCGTTGACCTTGAGTATGTGAAAAACCAACTGACCGACACGATGGCGGGGTATCTGTTTAGTAGGACCAATAAGGCACCCATGGTCATTCCTGTATTGATAGGAGTGTAGATTAGAACCATCCAAAATCGTCATCTGCTTCGTTGCGGGTCCCGGCGATATTCCTCACCGTATGCTTTATACAGCTTGGAATACCGCCTTCCCGCGCCTCGCGTCCGATTCTTGTTTGTGAAAGGCTCGAAATAATACGGACAAATATGGACCTCGTAAGTCCATATTTGGATTTTCTGCTTATACCACTCAGAAGTTGTGTATAGTGGAGAGAAGTGTAGTATCGAACCGAACCAAGGAGGGTTCAATGAAGAAACCAAAGAAAAGTACACCGCCGGCAAAGCCAAAGATCGAGAAACGGCGGTTCGGCGACGCTACGAGAATGGCGGTTCTCGTCCATAAAGACGGGAAGCGGGTGATGCTCTTGTTCATCGAGGGCAGAAAGAAACTCTTGCTTTCTTTCTCGGAACAAGCATTCCGGATCCTCAGAATTGGGGTTACCTATAAATCAAAACACATCGAGCTGTCGGGCGATCTCCCGACCCCGCGTCCTCGCGGCGGTGATAGGCGCCCCCGCTCTCCTCGGTCGAATCCTGCCAAAAGGAAGCGCAAGACCAAGGAATAGGTACCAAAGAAACGATCGCGGTGGGTCTTTGACTCACCGCGATTTCTTTTTTGGAGAGGTTGCATTATTTGCTTTTGCGCCGTAGCATCTCCCTGCGGCATAGAAGAAGGAGTATGTCATGCCTACAAAACCGTGTATAAAAGTGGTGGTTCGTAGAGTGAGTGAGAACGGTCCTGCTCTGCGTATTGAACTCACCGAATCACCCGACCGATCCTTCTACACGGTCGAAATCAAAGGACCATCCGCATGTGTTGATATGGGTCTCGTCACCGGAATTCATACGCGCTTTGAGGAGGGGGAGCTGATCGCAAAATTCACGATTCCAACAACTCTTTGCAGCCCGCTGACAAAAGCACTCGTCGGAATGAGTACTGAACAAGGCGCCCACGTGTAGTCGAGAACCATGCGGCATCCCACTAGAGAGCCTGGCTTTACCGTCAGGCTCTTTTTCTACTTCGCGACAATGCGGGAAAGAAACTCGTCCGCAAATGCACTGGCGGAGTCAACACTCTTCAAAGAAACGTAGTACTGGTAGTTCCCTGATTCGAGGGTGAAGTAGAGGTAGTACGCGTACTTCTCGTTTGGTTTCTCATACCGATGCACCGACACCTGCGCTCCCGCAATGCTCTTCATCTCTGTTTTGTAGATAAGCAGCGAAGGCTCGGCGATAGGATCCTCACGGCTCACGCGTATATTCCCACCCTCACTCTCAAACTGTATCTGCTCGATATCCCCATCAGTGTCTTTGACTGTACCGAAATCCCACTCGGCAGGAGCGGAAAATACAAAGTGCCAGTTAGGTTCATTAAAGGTCCGAATCGTAGTGTTTTTGAGTATCTTCAGTTGCCCTGACGCGGGGGCAGCGGGAGCTGTGGGGTTGGGAGTCGAGGGATCGGGAATCGAAATGACAGGTTCCCCTGCTCCAGGAGTGACATTCTCCTCGCTCGTTGGAACTTCTCCCGTAGGAACTTTCTCCATCGGAGATTTTAGAGTCCACCAGGCAAGAACAAGTATAACGAGCACGAGTATCCCGAGAGGCAGTAGGTTCTTCTTCATATAAAGTTCAGTATACCTCTCTTTAGTCTGGGAGAGAAAAGCGTGTACCTCTACGCACGATGAGTCCTTCTCCGAGGAGCACGCGGAGCTGCGTGCGTACTTGATCGCGGCGATCATCGCCCAAAAGCCCGAGGAGTCGTGGTTGCAACGCAGAACCTTGTGCTAATTCTTTAAGGAGCGCCCCACGCGCCTGCCGCGCAGAACCTTTAAAGGACTTTTGCTTCACGTACCCTTTCGAATGTGCATTGAGTCGCACTCCCGAGCGTTTCAGATGAGCACCGTAGTCCATAAGCGCATAGTGCCACTCTCTACTCCTCCCTTTCGGTAGCATGTGCGCGAGGAGTTCCAGAATCTTGGTATCTGAAACAGTACCATATACGGTACTGTTTCTCTTTCGTGGGACAGAAGAGAAGAAGTGATGTAAGACGGCGGTACGTATATTGGTCTCTAAAAGTACCGAATCTTGGTTAAAAGCAAAAGCAGCGAGTGCGCGTGCGGTGTAGTGCCCCACGCCGGGAAGTGCTTCAAGTACCTCAGGAGTTCTCGGGAACCTACGTACTTTCACGAGTGCTTTCGCGGCTCTGTGAAGGTTTTGTGCGCGACGATTGTAGCCGAGCCCCTGCCAGGCAATAAGTACCGTAGAGAGTGACGCACTCCCAAGAGCGCGGATAGTAGGAAAACTCCTCAAGAACTCGGCGTAGTACGGGAGTACTCGCGCTACCTGCGTTTGCTGAAGCATAACTTCAGACACCAAGATTTTGTACGGGTCTTTGGTTTTCCGCCATGGAAGATCGTGCCGCCCGTGCGCTCTATAGTGCGCCCATACTCGTCTCTTGAAGGCACGCTGAGTGAATTGCAATTTCCGAGAAGGGGCGGGAGATGTTTTTGAACCTAGAACCATACTTTCTAGCAATAGTACCGTGCACCCCTGAATAATAGAAAAAGCACATCCTAAAAGGATGTGCTTTAGAAAAGGGCGTGCATCTGCCAAGCGGTGCTAGGCCGAGGACCTCTGGTAGCGTACCAGGGGACCAAAGGATCATGTACGAAAGCAGCAGAGCCGCTAACGCGCAACTAGCCTTTGGGAGTTCCCTAGCCTCAAGAGCCCAAAGTGGACCCACGACCCATAGGTGCCCGACAGATGCACTCGTGAGAGAGTATACGCACGATGTGTTTCTGTCAATCTGTTGTGCGAGGCCACTTTGACCCTGCCTTGGGATATAGTTTGGTTAAGGGGTGCTCTGCGCATTCATGGGGACGTGCCTTGCACACGTAGCGACCGTAGAGCACCAGGCCATTGTTTACGTATTTCCAATCCTTTTTGGGAATGAATGCTTCAAGATCTTTTGAAATCTTTTTAAGATCGCTCTCCTTTGAGAGATCAAAGCGCCTCGCAAAGCGCTTCACGTGGGTGTCGGTCGGAATCCCCTCCCATATATCGTAGAGCTCACCGAGGATGACGTGTGCGGTTTTATAGCCAATACCAGGGAGCGCCACGAGCTCACGCTCGGTACGCGGAACTCTGCCGCTATGCCTTTCCAAGATACCGTGCGCAGCACCCTGCAAAGCTTTTGCTTTGTTTCTAAAAAATGGAACGGAGGAGAGATCTTTTTGCAATAGTGAAAATGGGACCGAGATAAAATCCTTGGGTGTCTTGTATTTCTTCCAGAGAGTAGTGGTAACGCGATTGACGTGTTTATCAGTGCACTGCGCAGAGAGAACGACCGAGGCGAGCATCTGAAACGGTGTGTAGTAGACGAGTTCGGTCTTAGGGTTCGGGTACGCACGTTTCAAATACCGCACGATGCGGCGCGCACGCCGGGTTCGCTCATCAGCTCGGCGCATGCGCTACGCACCCTCTCCCCTTCCCAAGGCAAAGCGGTGAAAAGTGACGAGCATGGCGCCAAGCGCGGCAGACGCAAGGACGAAATACGCGAGGAGTCCGACAAGTGGCATAAGCCCCAGTAGGTAGAGGATGAGTATGCCAAACGCCGCACTACGCCATGAGACGCCGGGACGCTTCAATAGTACCCGCGCGAATACTGAGCCCGCAATCACTCCGGCGTACAAGAATGTGAGCATGAGCATAAGGACGTAGAGCGCTCCGATGAGTGCCGCTATGCCAATACCGACAAATGACGCGAGGAGAAGAAGTATGAGGACCGGGGTCGCAACCACGGTTGCAAAACCAAGGAGCGCAAGAAGAAGAAAGCGCCTCGGTGAGCGTCCGATAGACTCGTGCACAATGCGACGCGCAAACTCAGGGAAAAGCCCAGTCAAAAGACCGGCGGCGAGCATCGCCGCAACGAGCCGCACGAGAAAGAAAATACCTATCCCCGCAAGTGCAAAGGTCTTTGCTTCTTCTGCGGTGGGGAGAAATGACGCAGAACCAATGTAGCGCACGCCTCCGTCTACACGTGCCCCCTCAGGAATACTGGCTTCTTGCGGCGCATTGTATTCAAAGACTCCATGAATGAGCGTTCCTTCTTGAAGCGAGACTTGCCCTGAGGCAATGACTCGTACATTCTCCGAAAATTCTCCGCCGAGGGTTACGTTCTCGCCGTAAATGGTCACGGGGCCGTGTGCGCCTCCGACAAGTTCTACCGTCCCTCCTGCAGCGCGTACCTCTCCGACTTTTCCCGTGATGATGAGCCTGTGCGCCAGTGCCGCAAGTTCTCCAGTAACTTCAGCACTCATAGAAAGTCGCCCAGCAGCAATTCGTACATCACCTGCAAGTGGGGCTTTAAAATCCGCGACACCCGCAAGAAGGAGCGTGTCGCCCGCAATCGGTGCAGAGACCTCAAGCGTTCCTGCTGCAGCAACTAAATCACCAGGAAGCGGTGCGGTGATAGAAAGTGTCGAAGCCGCAAGATAGGCGTTTCCCGAGAGAGATTCAGAAAGCGTAAGCGTAGTGTCTGCACGAAGGGTCGCTGCTCCCGCAGAAAGCGGAATAAGAAGAGCGACGAGGAGGGCGAGAGTGCGCCGCATACCCCTTTAGGGTACCACAACGGGTACTTTGGTGTTATGGCGCAGGTGAATCCAGAATGCGGCTCCAAGCGCGAGAAAGGCAGTGCCTGCAGACAAGAGGCAGTAAATGCAGAGTGCCTGTATGAGTACAAATTGTATGTACAAAAAGACTACAGAGAAAAGAGCACCAATACTGGCAACGGCAAGAAGGGCTTGGTGGAGGTAGCGGTGGTGTTTAAAGAAGGTAGCAAGTGCCGCTATGAGAAGGAGTACGTAAAAAACAATGCCAAGGTAGGAAAGAGGAATGCCAAAGATTCGAGAATAGGGACTTTGCGCCACTTGGTTACACCCATCAAGTCCTGCGCCAATATCGCAAAAAAGGGCTGTATTGGTCACTGCGTGACTTGCAAGATAGAGCGAGTCAATAAGGCCGAGCGCACCAAGGCCAAGAATAGCGTAGATGAGTGTCTCGCGTCGCATCGTGGCCGATATAGTACCATAGAGTTATGGATATAAAACAAAAAACCGAAGAGGAGTGGAAGCGCGATCTCTCCCCGGAAGAGTATGCGGTACTGCGCGAGAGGGGTACGGAAGCGCCTTTTTCTGGAGAATATCTGACGCACAAAGAAGACGGGATGTATACGTGCCGCGCCTGCGGCGCGGCACTCTTTTCCTCGAAAGCAAAATTTAATTCAGGGACGGGGTGGCCTTCGTTCTCCGATCCCGCAACTACGGAGAACGTCGGCACTCGTGTTGATGAGAGTCATGGTATGCGCCGTACCGAGGTATTTTGTAAGCACTGCGGAGGACATTTAGGACACGTATTTGATGATGGACCGAAAGACACGGGCGGCAAACGCTACTGCATCAACTCCGTCTGTCTCGCCTTTGAAAAGGAGAATCAAAAAAATGAAAACTGAAGTCGTGGTATTTGGGGGTGGCTGCTTTTGGTGCACCGAAGCGGTGTTTACCATGCTCTCGGGTGTCACCGTAGTCGAGCCGGGATACGCCGGAGGCACCAAAGAGACCGCGACCTATGAGGATGTCTCAAGCGGCACTACCGCACATGTAGAGGTAATTCGTATTGAATACGACCCATCCCTCATCGCCTTCAAAAATCTCTTGACGGTATTCTTTGCGTCCCACGACGCGACCCAGGTGGGTGGCCAGGGAAATGATGCGGGTCCGCAGTATCGCTCGGTCGTATTTACCACGACACGCGCGCAAGCCGAGGAGACGCATGCATTCATAGACGAGCTTGACGCTTCAAGTCGAAGCGGTGATCCCATCACCACTACGATAGAGCCTTTGGTGGAATTCTTCCCTGCAGAAAACTACCACAAGGAGTACTACGCAAGAAACCAGAATCGCGGGTACTGCAAGGTAATCATTGCACCGAAACTACAGAAGGTGCAGAAAGAATTTGCCGACCTCCTAAAACAGAGGCCGTAGTCAAAAGTTACAGTTCGCCCCGTAGTCTTCTTGGTTTGCTCGTCAAGAAAGGCACTACCCTCCTGAGGTCATGCCGTTATTCATGGGCGGTTCCCTAAAAACTTCTCCGCGCACTAAGAGTCCCACGAAGATAAGAACAATGCCAAGACCCGCATGGAGAGAGTGGTC
>JBASFO010000011.1:0-5799 GCA_049653065.1 Minisyncoccia bacterium | reverse complement strand
GGTCATAGCTTCTTATACACAAAACGTCGGAGCCTCGTGGACTCCGACGTTTTGTGTATCGAACGATTTGTTGGTAGGATGCACTCACCTATGGCAAAAGAAACTTCTGCACCCCGTTCTATGCTCGTCCCGATGGTTATTGAGAAAACACAATTTGGAGAGCGTGCGTACGACATTTACTCGCGCCTTCTTAAAGAGCGTATTGTTTTCCTCGGCGGCCCTATCGAGGATGATATGGCAAACCTTATCATCGCCCAGCTCCTTTTCCTCGAGGCTGAAGACCCAAAAAAGGACATATCGCTCTATGTGAACAGTCCGGGCGGTTCGGTGTCTGCGGGGCTTGCGATTCTCGACGCGATGAACCATGTGAAACCCGCAGTCTCGACAGTGTGTGTGGGTATTGCTGCTTCCGCCGCTGCAGTCATTCTCGCTTCTGGCGAAAAGGGCAAGCGCTTTGCGCTCCCCAATTCCGAAGTGATGATTCACCAACCGTGGGGTGGCGCGCAGGGTCAGGCAACTGATATAGAAATTACGGCAAAGCATATCCTCGCCACCCGCGAGCGGCTCAACAAGATTCTTGCGAAGGCTTCCGGCCAACCGGTTACCAAGATTGAGAAAGATGTGGAGCGTGACTACTTTATGACGTCGGATGAGGCTAAAAAATACGGACTAGTCGACACCGTCTACAAGAGTAAGTAACACGACGTAGTTTGTTGACAAAAGAATCAGCGCGGGTCCCCGAGGGGTCCCGCGCTGTGTTCGTGTCACCGATCTACGGCCAGTCTCTCGGCCGCGCATACTGCGTCGAATACGCGATGGCCTGCTCTTCCCAAGCATCATCCCCGTAAAGGTAGATGGTGGTGAAGCTCGCCATGAATCGGTCGCGATCGATGTTGCGACCACGACGTAAAAGATCGTTGAGACTGAGTGTATTGTCTCTTGCTCCGAGTGCGAGGCCCGGATGAATGCGATACACGGTGCCGTCTTTAGTTGTGACGAATGCGCCGCGACACACGGTAGCGTCCGCGCCACATCGAGACCGAATCACACCCGACCACACCGCTGCTTCCGCTTTTTCAGAGTCGGAAAGTATGAGCGAAGGCCGGACACACGCGGTAAGCAATGCCGCTGTGAGCGCTACTACAAAGTTCTTGCCTCTCATGCTTAGTACTCCTTTTCTGCCAGAGTTGTTGAAGGCAAACGTACAATGCTACAGAGAATTGCGGAAGTCAAGATGCCTTGCTATAGTGTGAGAGTTAGCAACGAATCGTTCCGTGATGATAGAAACTCCGCTAACTTTTTCCTTGATAGTCTTACTCGTTACGTTCGAGAAACTAGGACATCCAATGTCTTAGTTTCTAGCAAAACTATGTCAATAAAACTTGTTTTGATACTGCTCGCGGTTTCCGGTCTTTCCGGAATCGCGCTTGGCTATGTGCTCCGCATGCTCATCGCGCTCTCTCAGCGCGGGTCTTTGGAATTGGAGGTAAAACACAAACTCCTTGAGGCGCGTGAAAAAGCCGCACGCATAGAAGAGGAGGCGGAGCGGCGCGCGGAAGAAGCAGAAACCGAGCGTCTCGCACCTTTAAAAGAACGTGAGGAGCGTCTCGACGAACGAGAAGATCGCGTCGGAAAACGCGAGGAATTCCTCGATGAGCGCGAGCGTTCCCTCGCAGACGAAGCAGAGCGCGTAAAAACTAAGGAGAACGAGGCGCAAAACGTAAAGAAAGATGCAGAGCACGTGCTTAAAGAACGCCGCGCAGAATTGGTGCGCATTTCAGGACTCTCGGAAGAGGAGGCGGAGAAACGACTCGTAAAAGAAGTGGAGGCAGCGCACGAGCACGCCATACTCTCTCGTCTGCAAAAACTTACCGCGCACGGACGCGAACGACTTGAGGAGAAAGCGCGAGAAATCCTCCTTACCTCGGTACATCGACTCGCGAGTGCAGTAAACGCAGAGGTAATGACACTCTCCATTACCCTTCCCTCAGAAGAGCTTAAGGGGAAAATCATCGGCAAAGAGGGCCGTAATATCAAGGCATTTGAACGTGCGACGGGAGTAGACGTCATCATCGACGATGCACCGGACAAAATTACCCTCTCATCCTTTGACCCCATCCGCCGCCACGTGGCAAAGGCAGCGCTTACCCGTCTCATAGAAGACGGGCGCATCCAACCAGCGAAAATAGAAGAGACGGTCGAAAAGGCGAAGCTTGAAATAGAAACTATAGTAAAAGAAAGGGGGGAAGCTGCCTGTTACGAAGTTGGTATCGTGGGTCTTCCCCCGAAACTCATTGCACTTTTGGGCAGACTTCATTTCCGTACGAGCTATGGTCAAAATGTATTGCAGCACTCCATAGAGATGGCACACATCGCAGGTATGCTCGCCGTAGAGCTTGGAGCAGACGCCGAGGTTGCACGCGCAGGTGCGCTCTTGCACGACATAGGGAAAGCTATAGATCATGAGGTGCAGGGCACGCACGTAGAAATTGGACGACGCGTCCTTGAGAAGTTTGCTATAGACAAGCGCGTGATGCAGGCGATGCAGTCGCACCATGAGGAATACCCGTATGAAACGCCGGAATCTATGATTGTTCAGGCGGCAGACGCTATTTCTGCGGGGCGCCCGGGCGCCAGGCGTGACACCGTGGAGCGTTACCTCGATCGGCTCAGCGACCTCGAACGTATTGCAAAAGGGTTTCCTGGCGTTGAAAAAGTGTATGCCATCTCCGCAGGCCGAGAGGTACGCATCTTTGTAAATCCTGGCAAGGTTTCTGATATAGAAATGCACACCATGGCACGCGACATTGCGAAGCGCGTGCAAGAAGAATTGAAGTACCCAGGTGAGATAAAGGTAAACGTCATCAGGGAAAACAGAGTTGTTGAGTTCGCTCGCTAGAGTAACCTCTCAAGAATATAGGGGTTTCGTAAACCCCTATATCACTCGGTAAGGGGTACTTCTCTACTACTCACTCTCCTTGTCAAGGGGTATTGCGGAAAAGGTGGCATTTTCTATACTTTTCTCTAGCCCACACGCCTTCTCGGCCGCGGGATTATAAGAATAAAGAAATCCGCATGAACAAAGCAGATATCATTGGAAAAGTTCAGCAGACCCTCGGCAGCACCAAGGCTGACGCGGAACGCGCGGTCGAGACTTTTATCGATTGCGTCACTGCCTCCCTAAAAAACGGAGACGAGGTATCCGTTGCGGGACTAGGCATCTTCGTCGCAAAGGCGCGCCCCGCTCGCACGGGTAGAAACCCGCGCACGGGAGAGACAATTCGTATTGCGGCGACTCGTACTCCGAAATTCCGCCCAGCGAAGGCACTCAAAGACGCCGTCAAATAGGCTCTAGGCCATTAGGCGTTAGCCTGAAAGAAATGTCCGGCAAGGCCGGACATTTCTGTTTCCTTAATTTCTTACTAATGCCTAACACCTAGTTTCCGAGCCGCTCGGCGACCACAAAACTCGTGTAGTTGAACTTCAGGTCCTGGATGCTCTCTTCGATGATTTCAAGGCCGTAGAGTTTTGCTGCGGCTCTCGCCGCAATGACCGCGGTGGTGTTGGGAAGCGTGTTATTTGCAAGATCTGCTGCTGCTTTTGCAGTATCCGCATACTCCTGAAGTTCAGTACCAGGCCACCGACGCTTCAGATACATGCGACATTGCTTCAGTGCCTGGTCGTGGGAAGTAATGGTCGTGATGTGCTCGGGATTCACGCCTTTCTTTGCAAGTAGCATATGGTGGACGTCAAGTTCAAACATCTTCTTCACTTGGAATCGGTGTTTTGCCATTGCATGCACCGCCTCGATGACAATACCTCCATTGCTGTTTTCTATCGGGAAGATACCAAGGTCCGACTCCCCCGCCTCAAGAGACGCGAGCACATTTTCTGCGGAGATAAGGTACTGAAGCTCCGCGCCTGAGAGCTGCTCCATCTCGATGTATTTGCGCGCCGCCTCTTCCGAGAAGCTCCCCTTCGCACCCATGATGCCTATTTTCATATTTCTAATTATTGAGGCGCACGTTGTAAATAAAATTTGTTCTTGTATTTCTCAAACCGGACGACGAAATTTCTGAAGAAATCGTCTTGTCCGAGAATTATCTCGAAATTCCGTCGCAAATCCTCTATGAAAAGCACATTAAAAGAAAATGTGTCGTTAAATCCATCTACTTTGAGCGAAACTGGTGCAATGAATCCCGGCTTCCAGGCCTCTATACCGGAAAGTTCTACGAGCGATCTACCCTCTCTTTCAATGCCTAGCAGGGTAGCAATCTGTTGGTCCATTACTGTAATTTCTGTCCCAGAATCAACCAACGCCTTGAATTTTCGTGACTTCTTCTCACTTGCAATCTCCACATCTACAAGTGGACGATAGGTGTAGTCAGCAACTCCAAACCGAGCGTATCCCGTGTACCCGTATCCCCTTTCTTTCATGTGTTAGAAACTTAGGTATGTATCCGTAGAAGGGACTTTCATGAAGATGACGTCTTGTCCTTCGACTTTCCTATCAAGAGCAATGAGATCATCGTCGTAGGCGACAACACATGTCTGATCCTCCGAAAGCGCAACCCATTTCTTCTCGTGTTCTTTGCGTAGCACCTTTGTCAAATCAGAAGTATTCATAGATGCTAACAGTATACCGCTTCTATACTATGAAGCTACCGAAGGTATTTAGGACACTAAAGGCCACAAATTCCGAAATACCTCGCGCTGGTCGTGTGCTATGAGTTTGTCGTGTATTTCAACTAAGTAGAACGGGCGTGTGCGCGTATTTATCATCACGAGGTAGTCCCCTATCGCCCAGGTCGTTGAAAGAAAATTAGTTGCTTCGCCCCAGAATTTTATAGCTCGACGAGGAGTCACGCTCGGCGCAAATTTTACCTCCGCTTCCGCACGATTAGAAAGTAGCTTCAGATCTATCACCTCTGGAGCTTGTTTCCAGTAGTCTGTAATCCAACTACTGAACTCTTCCACGAATGTGTGGTCCTGGAACCCCCACCAGGTCGATTCCTTGGTTGCGAGCATACTTGCATCCCATACTGGCATCTGCTTGTAGTAGAAATCTCGCATCTTACCCTCCTCGATGAAGCGGACCGTCGGCACCGGATAGTTTTCCTTAAGGGATGCCTTTGATAATTCTTCCGCGAGTCGTACAAGAGATTTCTCGCGCTCCACAATCCGTTTCTTGTCGCTTTCGATGAGCGCAAGCACCTGCTCGGGCGCTGCAGGAGCAAAGGTCCGAGGACGTCGTGTAGTGTCCTCTATAAGCAATCCTTTCTCAGAAAGCGAGCGAGCTATGCTGTAGGCGGTCGTGCGCTTTACCCCTGCGGCTTTTGCGAGAGCCACTGGCGTCATTGGGCCCCTTTCGAGAATGGTCTTAAATACAGCAGCCTCACTTTCATTTAAATCGAGGCTCTCGAACAATTCATTCATATGCTACAGCCTATTTTGTTGTTAGTTATCTGTCAACATTTGTCCGACATCTATTGACTTACTGCACGTCTATGACATACTTATTCATGTAGTCAACTGTCCTTTGGGAGACACACATGGAACGCTTCACGATTATTGTCGTTGAGGACAACGCGCAAAACATTCTGGATTTGAAGAAATTCCTGAGTGGTCAACAAGAGCTTCCCTGCACTGTGCACGCCATCAACCCGCTCTGTGACGACGACGGAAAGCTACATTTCGACGTCGACCCTGACGAGGTGATACGCAAAGTGCTTGCGATAGCTGATGCTGACACCGTCATTCTCCTCGATAATGAACTCGGTCGCTACCAATACGGTGAAT
>JBASFO010000010.1:0-11553 GCA_049653065.1 Minisyncoccia bacterium | reverse complement strand
GCCACGCAGAGGATTCAAACGCAAAGGAGGGATTTCTGCCGCGCCCTCCGACCGGCGGCAGTTGAAAGAAATCTCCCACAAGCACAACCTGCATTCCACCAAACGGTCGATCGTTTCTGCGCGCTTCGCGCGCCACGCGCTCGACCATAGAGAGTGTCTCGCCAGAGAGCATGGATACCTCGTCGATGATAAGCACGGGAGCTTTTTGTATGCGGCGCACCACGTGTTCTTTAGAAGTGATTTCATCAAGGTCGTGCGCCGTGAGTGATTCACGAATACCAATGCCACTCCACGCGTGCACGGTCATGCCGCCTATGTGGGTTGCCGCGATGCCGGTGGACGCCGTGAGTGCGGGCTCTATGTCGTGCGCGCGAAGCCACGCGACGTACGTATTCACCGTGTGCGTCTTCCCGCTCCCGGGGCCCCCGGTCAAGAACACATTGACGCCCGTCTTTACTATTTCGAGTGCTTCATCTTGTCTCATGCGGCGCCTATTGTACCAGGCGCGGCGGCAAACGCCGCAAGAACGCGGCGAGCCGAGTCGCCCACACCCACAATATTTGAGGATTGTGGGGTGAATTGGTTTCGAAGTCCTAGGTACGCGAGTCCCGGTATGGGGCTCATACCGCAGTGCTCATGAGGCGCTCCCCTCTCATCGAGAGCGCCGGGTATGTGTATCCACCCGAGATTCTGAGAAAATCCTGTCGCCCATATCACTCCTCCATATTCTTTTTCGCTACCATCGGCAAAGAGGATGCGTGCGTCTCGCGTCCCTGCTACCCCGGGCTGCGCGTGTATGTGGCCGCTGCGAAGCGCTTTAAGAAGTGCATCACCCACCACATAGTCTTTTTCGCGAGCGAGCAGCCTTCCAAGAAAAGACTGACTCGATACTCGGGAGAAGCCAAAAAGATTCATCCAGAAGTAAAAACTTATACCGAGGTAGGTTGGCGCTATGACTTTTGGCGTCTCAAGCAGAGCGATGTCGACGTTCCGAGAGCGCGCGAGCTCGACGGCAATCTGGGATGCGGAATTGCCGTTGCCAACGACGAGGAGAGGGCCCGCGGGGAGTTGCATCTCATTTTTATACGAAGAAGAATGAAGTGAGACTACATGCTTTTCAAACGTATGCGCGTACGCGGGAATATAAGGAGTTCCATATCCCGTTGCCACAACCACCTGCCGCGCGGTATACACGGCGTCTTTGGTGCGCGCGACAAAGTGCGCGTCGTCTTTGGTGAGCGCGAGCACGGGCGTGTGCGTGCGTACCGGCAAAGAAAACGTGCGTGCGTAGGTTTGAAGATACTCGGCAAATTCATTCTTGGTTGGATAGCCGTGGGGCGCGCCGGGCAGCAAAAGTCCGGGAAGCGCGCTGTAGCGCCGCGGAGTAAAGAGGACGAGGCTGTCGTAATGCTCTTTCCAGCGCGCGCCGGGTGCCTCTCGCGCTTCAAGAATGAGGACTGAGGCGCCGCGGTCTTTCACGAGTTTGCCAAAGGCAAGCCCTTGCTGCCCCGCACCTATGACGAGGTAGTCGAGTACCTCCATTACTCCTAAAAACCCTCTCTCGTTCGATATATCCTTTCGAAAGCCGGCCCAATTCTTAGCCTTCCGAAAGGACATATCTTCTCTCGCGAGGGTTTTTGAAAGTCGCTCTAATACGCTTGTGGTATTCCTTCTGGTAGCTCTGGTATACCCTCTGGAATCATGTCCGTAGGCGGCATGAATTTCCCGGGGTCCATAAAGCTTACCTCTGCCGGAGGCGCAAATTTCGCATCGTCTTTTACCCAAGGTGCGCAGTCATAGTCCACCTGCTGTGAGTAATCAAACGCCACAGCTTCTGAAACCGCCGGGTCATTTGATGAAGGTATCGGAAGCTTCATGCCCTGCGGCAGTGAGTCTGACCACGTGTATATGTAACCGTCAGCTTGGATCATGTGCGAAGTCATGATCGCGCCATTGATGCTTGAAGTAAAATCTGCCCGTATCTTGCCGTCGGCGATATAGGTCGTACCTTCCGAGGCCGCGTTTTCAATGGTCGTCTGTATGGAGCATGTCCACGAACCTGCACGTGTCATGAGATCCATAAAGGTTCCCGCACCTTCTGCTTCCTGTTTCGTATCGTCTCCTCCGGTGAGAGCGTCGCCTTCGTTTCCCGTGCCCTTTGAGGAAAGGAACCACACACCACCAGCTATTACAACTACTGCTGCCAAAAGCCCGACAATCGCTTTCGTACTCATATCTGTATAGAGTTATTACCCCTTTATAAGCTTGCCTACAGTATACCCCGCATTACTCGCTAGGGTATACTGACGAGAATGGGATTCTTTAGATTTGATGATTTCTTACCTTTTGGGAAATCTGCCACAGCCTCAGAGAAAGCAGCGGCACCAAAGATGGAGAATTGGCAGAGGGAGCACGTACACGCGATCCATGAACTTCTTGATACTCCGCCGGAGGTGTATGGAGAAATGAGTGAAGCATTTGAGCACATTATTCCGTCCTACAATGCCGCTCTAGAACCCCACGGAAGAAATAGGCGAGTGGGGCCCGGAATAATGGCGCGTTTATCCGCAGCACGAAAGCAGTATTATGCCGCGCGCCTCCCCTCTGCAACCGCCGAACAGAAAGCAGCGCTCCCGGAACTACTTGAAAACTACCGAGACGGTCGTGCTGCGGTATGGAACCGCTACAAAGAATTGGTTCTTCGATTCGAAAAAGAGAACCCTTCTGACACACATGCACAAAGATACTCTACAAACGTGGGGATTCAGAGCATGGGTCCCTGGTGGCACGCAGACGACGCCGTAGAGGGACGGGTAGCGATTTTAAGAGATTCTTCAAAGCTTTCATCAAGAAAACTTGAACTCGTTGGGAGATTCGCTGCGCTTCGCCCTTTCTTGAGCCCACTCTATGCCACGCTTGGGATGGCCGCATGGTTTGGATTTCTTGCGTGGGGAAAAATGGCATCAGACGCCGAGGTAGCGGCACGATATGAGCAGACAGAGACGAATCAAAGAGAACAAGGCTATGCCGATCGTAAAGAAGAACAGGAGATGCCACAGGTAGTACACACTCCTTTATCTGAGGTTCTGGTGACACCAGATTCCTTTGTGACAAGTGGAGCAGAGATGGAGACCGCACCACGTAGAACTTCCGCGCCTCCCGCTGCCCCACGAGAATCGAGAATAGAACCAATTGCAGCAGAATCGTTTACTCCCCTTCCGCCGATAAGCTTCGAGGATTTGCCGACCCTCGATCCTTTACCAAAGAGTGAAGACCTTTCCCAGATACACAGTGATGGACCGCAAGAAAACTCTAACCATGGTGGCGAGCTCATTACTGACGAGCATATTCGAGAGTTACTAGAAAGTGATTCTTACGACAAAATACTGAGAGAGTACCGCAG
Organism: Minisyncoccia bacterium; assembly: GCA_049653065.1. Lineage (GTDB taxonomy): Bacteria > Patescibacteriota > Minisyncoccia > Phycocordibacterales > Phycocordibacteraceae > C7867-001. Next base: position 8,150 of record JBASFO010000010.1, on the reverse strand, counting down.
AGACAGAAGACGTCTTCACATACCAAATTTGAGAGATATATATGGAGAGGATGAAGTAGAGCGACCACAGCCAGAAAGCGGCTCCGGATCATGAATGACGATCTGCAAAATATCTTAATAGATTTGGGGAGCATCGCCATCCTTGAGGCGTTGCCGGAAGAGTCTTTGCCGGGTCTTGAGGCGGCACTTGATTCAAAAAATGCAGAAACTATAGAAGCGTACCTGCGCGCGCATATCCCCGATCTCGAGGAGGTTATCCGCAAAAAAGGCGAATCTCTGCGCGCACCACACTCCTAAGACGTCTCTAGCCGAGATTCAAAGTCTCGTCTATCCGTATCTCTTTCACAAATTCACTCACGTGACTCACGAGTACCATCGCACCCTCGTACTGGTCGAGCGCCTGTGCAATTACAGGGAGATGGCGGAAGTTTATATGATTGGTCGGCTCATCAAGTATGAGAAGTCCGGGAGCCTGTAGCACGAGGCGTGCAAAGGAGACCAACCCTTTCTGCCCTTCTGAAAGCATGCCTATCTTTTTCCCCATCACCTCTGCAGTAATAAGGAATCCCGCGGCAGTCGAGCGCATCTTTTCTTCATTGTGTTTCTGCATCGCTTCAGAGAGAGACTCATGAACGGTATGCTCGGGATTAAGAGTTGAGAAGTCCTGGCGGTAGTAGCCGACACGAATTCCTTTTTGTATCGAGGCACCCTCCACACTCCCCCGCGCCAGTGCTTCAAGGAGTGTTGTTTTTCCAGAACCATTGGGGCCGGAGAGAAGTAGGTGCTGGTTCTTCTTCAGCACCAACGTTTTTTTGTGAGTGCGTGGTTTGTGCGTCTTTGGATCTATCGTTTGATATGAGTGTATGGAAAGTATGTCGCCTTGCAAATCTGCGGGAATCGGTATGCAAAAAGGTCTAATAGTCTTATCTTCCCGGCGTACCTCTACAGTATCCTCTTCCATTTGCTCTATTTCATCGCGCAACTTCTTTGCTATGAGACGCATTTTCCCACCTTTCGCGGCAAAATAGTTTACCTTGTCTTTGTTCTCTTGAATCTTCTTTGCAAACTGTGCGTTTTTCCTATTCTCGCGTTCAATACGCGCCAGTATCTCCTTTTGTAAGTCAAAATAATTCCCGAAATACTGCTCAACCTTTCTGGTGTGCACATCAAGGTACAGGATGCCATCGGTAAAAGAGTTCAGGAACTCTGCGTCGTGGGAGATAACAAGGCAACTTTTTTCATAGGATGTGAGAAATTCGGTGAGATGAGCAATGCCTGCGGAATCAAGGTTATTGGTCGGCTCATCAAGAAGGAGCAGGTCGGGATCTTGTATGAGCGCACTTGCAAGTAAGAGTCGCGCCTGCTGACCGCCAGAAAAAGAACGCACAATGCGGTCTTTGGGTGCTGTTAGATTTACTATCTCAAGAACCGCGTCTATTTTTGGATCAATGTCGTAGACTTTTTTCGCAAAACTCGCTTCAAAAAACGCGCGTACGGAAACATCAAGGAGTGCGGGCGGCATTACCTGACGTGCCACTGCTATTGAGGTACCTCGCAGTATATGTATTTTCCCCTGTTCAGGAGCAAGCTCACCGCTTATGAGTTTGAAAAGTGTTGATTTTCCTGCACCGTTTTGCCCCATCACGGTTACTTTCATTCCTGCGCGCATCGAGAAAGAAACCTCATCGAGAATGGGGTGGTTGTGACCGTACTCAAAGAACACTTCTTCGAAACGGACGAGAACTTCGCGCGGCGCAGCCGCGCTTTCTTTTTCTTTCTTCACAGACATTTCGTTCAGACTATCACACCCGTTCCTCTCCTTGCACTAAGCTTTCTTTCCAGAACGCTTCTTGGACGATACCTTTTTCGTAGACTTTTCTGGTGCTACAGCGCTTTGTACTGCACGGGATATCTCCATTGCGCGCACGATGCGGCCGAGCTTTTCATTAATACTCTCAAGTTCCGTTTTTAGCTCGTGGAGTGCACGATCATCTCGCGGTGGAGGTGACGGACGCTCATAGGAAGGGCGCGGAGAAAACTCACGGCGCTCGCGTGGTCCACTGGTCTCGTCTTTCACAAAACAGTTGCTACAAAACACTGGCTTCTTGCCATTGGGACGAAACGGTACTTCACACACGTCACCACACTTGCTGCACTCAGCTTTGTGCATGGTCTTCGTCGAACCGCCAAAGCGGCTCCCTCCTTTGGTAAAAGGCTTTCGGGGAAAACGATCACGAGAATAGTCAGGCATAGATGGAAATAAGTTGGTGTCTCAATTATATCATACGACTCCCAAAATGCAAGTCTCTGTATGAGACCACCTCCTTTGGGCACTCCGCGGGTAATATAGTAACATCGTATGTTACTATATATGGCACAGCCCTTACCCCGTCCGCTTGCGGCGGGGTTGTTGATTCTTACATTTGGTTGACTGCTGAAAACGATTTGATACAGTTGTCTCGTTAGGCGAAAGATAGGTTGCCAAACCTGCCCGACGGGGTTCCTAGGCCCGTCGTGGTCAAGAATCAGTTCTTTCCGCAAGGAAAGTCTCGCAAGAGAACCAGGATGGCGCTGGTATCTGCACTTCTTGATTATTGGGAGGAGGATGTCGTCTTTCCGTCTCTTCCCTTTCTAAAAGCGCACCTCCCGGGGTGCGCTTTTCCTTTTCCTCTCATTTTTCTCTCATTCAGAAATAGTAATATCGTATGTTACTATATATAGTGACATACGATGTTACTATTCTGCGACTATTCGTACACAACGTGATGATTGTGCGGTGAGGGATGTTTTCTACAGAGCATGGCTGACCCCACTTTTGTGCAATTTTCCTTCATTTTTGCCCATTTTCTGACATTTTCCTGACCCACCTCTCTTGCCAGCCCGCCGCCGCCGAAATTTAATCGTCAGAACTTGCACGAGTGTTCGGGTCTTGAAACCAGTCAAGCGCTTGCTGTAACTCTTTCTCCAAATCTGTGCCACGTTGATTGGCTAACACAAAGACGTTTGCAAGTAACCCAGCAATTCGTTCATCTGGGTCTTTATACTTGTGATCAATCGCCAGAAGCTCCCCCTTTTCAACTTTCAAAGCAATTGAGATATCTTCAAGTTCTTGAGAAATGTATGCAAATCTTTTCTCTTGGGAAGAGCTACCATATTTTCTATGAATCGCATCAACAAATAAATTCTCCCATTCTTTCAAAGTCCTCATTGCCCCAATTATACATGTTTGGCTGGGGAGCAGGGAATCGAAACCCCAATTAAAGGCTTCAAAGGCCTCTGTCATCAGTTTACGAGCACTGCTGGGAGACTAGGAATCGAACCTAGATTCACGGCTTCAAAGGCCGCTGTCCTACCGTTAGACGATCTCCCAGCACTACTCACAAACATCACCGACTGCTTCGCACCAATAAAAGACAAAAGCAAATGTCTTTTATTCCTACCGTTAGACGACTCCCCAATGCGAACCTATTCATCCTGCCCTGTGATTGCTTATGAATCAAGCTCGCAGGCGCCGCGGAGCGCCGCGATGTCCTCCTCTGAGAGCACGAGATCGGTACCAATGTTATAGGAATACATGATGGATTCTGGATTCTCCACGTGTCCAATGCCAAGCGCATGTCCAAACTCATGGGTGAGTACCCGTTCTAATTCTGCTCTTGATTTAAACTCATTGATGGTAATGCGACTCCCCTTTTCGTCTTCGACATAATTTCCCTGATCAAAGTCCTCCCCCGCCCGTGCGTTATAGGTCGATACTTTAGTGTTTAATTTTTTCACCAATGCGTTGAGCTCATCCACCGTGCGATTAATGTCAGAGGCAAGCGTGTTGAGGACTTCAGCACTGTCTTGGAGTCGTTTCTGTTCGGTCTCGAGATCTTTTTGCGTGTCTTGGAGCTTCTCATACTCGTCCGGCGGCGCGCCTCCCTTCGTGTTCCAGTATGAGACATCGGAATGAAACTGTGCCGCCTTTCGGTCATAGAGAGCGGCGCGCGATTCATAGGTGGCCCGCGCTGTTTCAAACTCACTTTTGAGAGATTCTACCGCTGCTTTCTTGCGATCATAGGCGACTTGTTCGGAATCTATGGTTTTCCCAAGTTCGGCAGTTTTTTGCTCCGTGCCGTAGGAGAGACTCACAACTACGGCATCCTTTGCCTCTGGCGTAGCAATCGCAATGACCTGCTTTCCTGCGGCAGTATTCCAAATCTGTGCGGCTTTCTCGAGTGCAGCAGAAAACGATGCGCGCGAGATACCAAAACGCTCATCAAACTCTCCAAGAGAGTACGTGATTGGTTTCTCGCACGGTTTCTCAAAATAAGGCGCAGCCTGCGTATAGACGAGATAGCTCGCACCCGCAAGTACGATGACGAGCGCACTATAGGCGATGAATCTTTCAAAATACCGCATTAGCTGTAGCAGGAGAGCACGGCAAGCTCAAGGGGGAGCGCCGGCACACTCGCGTAGCGCATTCGCGATGCAGCTTCGATAAACGCAGCAAGGGTCGCATGGGTCAGTTTTGAATCTGTACTCTCCGCAACCGCATAAAGCGGCGCATACTCTTCACCAAGTTCTGTTTCAAGCGCGCCCCGCAATTCTTTCGCATGACGAATAAGCAGCACCGAGCGCATCGCCTCGAGCACGAGGGTGAGATAGAGCGCCATATCAGCGCCGCCCTCTGCGGCACGGCGTATCGCTACAAGCGCTTTCTCCGTGTCACCCGCATGACACGCCTCAATAAGCGCAAGAACCAGGGCTGCGCGCGGCGCCCCTGTTGCCTGCTCCGCTTCTACTCTCTCTATCTTCTTGTCTTTTGAAACGGCAAACACACGCTCAAGTACCGAGAGCGCGTCGCGGTATGACCCGTCAGCAAGGAGCGCCACAAGTTCGGCAACCCCGCCCCCAAGGGTGTAGCCTTCTTTTTTTGCGATGTGTGCAATGAGTTTCGTGAGGCCCGCACGTGATGGTTTCCTAAATTCAAATACCTGACAGCGGCTCTGCACTGTCTCGGGCACTTTTGAAAGTTCAGTGGTCGCGAGGATAAACAGCGCATGTGCGGGCGGCTCTTCAAGAGTCTTAAGAAATGCATTCCATGCTCCTTTAGAGAGCATGTGAGCTTCATCGAGAATGTAGCACTTGTAGGGAGACTCAAACGGCAGCGTATATACATTCTCGGTGAGAGTACGTATGTGGTCCACACCCGTATGCGACGCCGCATCTATTTCATAGAGATCCTTTTCCGTCACCCCAAGCTCCCGGGCGAAGATACGTGCCACACTCGTCTTGCCGAGCCCTCGAGAACCCGCAAAAAGATAGGCATGAGCGACGCTTCCTGCCTCTATCTGTGCGGTAAGCGCCGATACAATGGGTTCCTGACCCATCACTTCGGCGAACGTGCGTGGGCGATAAGTCCGATAGAGCGAGAGACGAGTCATTGCAATAGAGTGTTTCCTAGTATACCGTGAACGAAGACAGAATCCTTCTTCCCCGATATAAACTGCCGCACGAGTTCGTGCGGCGGGGCATCGGTCTCTTAGGAGGCCGTCAGGGGAACGGGCTGCACGCGTCAGACGCGTGCAGCCCGTTTTTTTAGTAACCTCAGAGAGAGTACTCCGACCGTACACTATTCTGAAGCGAGTACCGTCTCGAGCTCTTCTAGGGTGTTAGTTTCCATGAGACGACCGCGCAGTTCCGCCGCCCCCTCAAACCCTGAGACAAATGCTTTGAAGTGTTTCTTTAAAATAGCGAAATGCTTTCTCGGTCGCAAAGTATCAAAGCGACGCGCAAGTGCAAGAACTGTCTCGAGACGTTCTTCTTTTGAAAGATCCTCGGGTGCTCTCCCTAAGGATACCCATGGGTTCCCAAACATAGCGCGCCCGAGCATCATGCCGTCGAAACCATAGTGCAAAGCCTTCTCACGCGCCTCAACTATCGACGCGATGTCGCCATTTCCGATGAGCACTACTTCCCTATTCACTCCTCGACAAAACGAGGCGATCTCTGCGCCTAGTTCCCAGTGCGCTTGTACCTTTGACATTTCTTTACGCGTTCTCATGTGTAATGAAAGCGCGGCAATTCCGGAATCAAGAAGATGCGGTAGCCACGTCTCATAGTCAATCTTGTTATACCCAATGCGCGTTTTTACTGAAACAGGAATCCGACCCGCAACGCCGCGAAGCGCCGCGGCAATAACTTCTCGTGCGTGCGTCGGATTCTTCATATGTGCCGCTCCCGCACCCTGCTTTTCAATAGAGGCGTCGGGACATCCCATGTTGATATCTACCCCGTCAAATCCCTGCATGAGCGCGTAGCGCGCCGCATACTCCATCATCTCCGGTTGTGAAGAAAAGAACTGTGCCACGAGGGGCCGCTCCGCTTCTGTAAACGAGAGATCTCTCACAAGTGGATTCTCTGCATCACTACCATAGAGGGTACTGCCGTCTTTCTTCTTTTTCTCGCGGGTGTGGTAGAGACCATCCGCAGACACAAACTCGGTCCACATAACGTCTGGCTTCCCGCGCTCGGCAATCAAGGCACGGTATGCAGGGTCAGTCACATCCGCCATGGGCGCAAGTGCGATAAAGGGTCTCGGAAGTGTGCTCCAGAATGACTGCATATGAGAACTCATGTACTACTATGGTTTACCCTACCTTACACGCACTCGGGGCGTTTGACACGACCCTGTAGAGACGTATCGTATATTCATAGTCAGGGAGGTACGCATGAATACAACTGACTGGTTCCTCATTAGTGTGCTTGCGGCTACTTCTAGTGAACTCGGAATACGGTGCTCTCTAAGTCTCGCCAACTATCGACATGCACTCTCGTTGGTAACGAATTTCGAGAGTGCATCTGCCGGTATGCCGCACGAAAAAGCATCGCATTTTATATCCCGCGCGTTTCTTCAAGGCTCTTTCTGTCTTGTAGGGCTCTTAGGACTTGCGATGTTGACACTCTGAGGAAAGACGGCGTGCGCTGGGGTCTCTCCCTGTGCACGCCGTTTTCTGTTTCTCCATCTATTCTCCCACTCGTTTTATATACACTTTGCCATTAAACCGCAGGTCCACGTATTCGATGGAGCCGTCCGTAAGGGTAAGGGTAGGAAACGCCGCTTCAGCATTTTCGCGCGCTTCTTTTTCTTGCCCGAGGAGATAGGTGAGGCGTGTGGAGGGAGCCACAAATAAATCTACCTCATCATCTCGTATCGCGACAGAAGCCACTGGTACTCCAAGTGATTCTATGGAGCGCGCAAACCGCAGTATCTCAGGAAGCATGGAGGCACCTATAACCCGAGCCTTCACCGGGTACAGAGAATTTTCTTTTGCACTTTCGAGGTGTGCGTACACTCTTAATACCTCTGAGGAAGTTAGAAGCGTAGCAAGCGGCGCAAACACCAATCCTTCGACATCTGCCTCATAGCACGTCGAATCCTCAGCGGTGAGGCTTCCCGGCACACCGCACCAGGCGAAGGCGCTCCGGCGAAGTGTAGGAATGAGGGTGAGGGAGGTAAAACTGCTTCTACCGATAGCAACGGCGGCTACTTCAGGATACGTCTCGAGAAGCACTGCGCGCATGGCGCGCTCAGGGTAGAAAAAGAACGAGTCACGGGGAACAAGGCCGAGGTACGCTCCCTCAAGTGCCTCTCCGGCAAGATTCTTCATGGGAGAAAACTTTGCATCGCCCTCAAGGATAATTTCTTGTATACGTACTTCAGGACGCCACAAAAAGACAAGGCAGAGAATGCCGATAACTACTACGATCACGCCTCCTACCCACACACTCTGAAATACCGCATTTCTTCGACGTTCACGCAGAGGACGCTTGGGCGCACGCTGAGAGAGTTTCGGATGTGTGTGTCGCTTTTTTAAAGGAGGAGATGCCTCTTTTCTAGAGACACTACCCGCCTTTTTCCTCAGCTCAAGGTCGAACGATCGTTTCCTTGCCGACATACGGTACCAACGCGTCTGGGACGCGTATCGAGCCATCTTCCTGCTGATAATTCTCAACGATAGAAACAAGAATACGCGGGGTGGGGATTGCCGTAGAATTAAGAGAATGCGCAAAACGCATTTCTCCCTCCTTGGTTTTATAGCGCGTGTTGAGGCGGCGTGTCTGAAAATCGTGGAAGTAGGATGCTGAACTTATTTCCCTATAGG
>JBASFO010000009.1:0-16884 GCA_049653065.1 Minisyncoccia bacterium | reverse complement strand
GCATAATGGTGCCAATCGGAAAATAGAACGCGCCAACACGCTTCTCGAGATACGCGATTACATCGTTTGCGGGATTAACATCTGGATTGTAGCTATACGGAGACCAGGTGATGGTGCCGCCCGAACCTATTTCCCAAGCTTCACCACCATTAGGCACGGTGAGGATAATCTGCGAAGTGGTAGCAGCTGCAGAGACAGAAGAAACGCCGGTAAAGAGAGCCACAACGAGTAAGGTAAGTATGAGAAGCGTATAGCGCATAGAGGAAATGTAGTTAGAGTAGACATAGGTATTCTACGGTATCCGTGTCATGCGCAGGAACCACTCTGGGGACACTACGGCGCTATGGATTCAAGGACTGCTTTTGTTTTCGGACCAATAGTGCCCGTCTGCTCAAACCCCTGTGATGCTTGAAAAGCTTTCAAGGCGCGTTTGGTGCACTCCCCCATGTAGCCTGAGATTGGACATCCGATGAGTAGTTCGCCCGAAGGCGGATAAAAGCCAATTTTCTTGAGTGCAACCTGAAGTGCATATACCTGCGGGTCTGAGGTCTTGAGTGGAAGATTGGAAGATATCCATATGCGTGGGAGAGCAAGAGTGTTACTGCCTGTCACTGGCGCCCCAAGGTAATTCATGATGCCGCGATAGGTTTGATAGGCCATATCGGTAAGCACTGCATCGCGTGCCTCGGAGTTCTTTATTTTCGATTCGTAGATATATGCGTACTCAATGAGAACAGAAGCAAAATCTGCTGTGTTGAATGCGCCAAGCGCGATGAGACTCTGATCTTCCACAATGGCGTAGTTTTCTATGGGGAGCGTAGAGCTTGCGTTATATGCATTTAGTTCATAGGCAATAGCCTCTCCGAGGGGGCGCGATGCGTCTGCATTTCCATATTCCCTATCGGGCACGTATACCGCAAACCCTGAATGAAACTGCGCGCCGCCATTATCATTGAGATGCGGATGAATGACGATGTCAAAGCCTCTTTCACTCGCCCACTTGTTGATGCCATAGAGGCGAAGCGCGACATCGGTCGCCGCCGTATTATGTCCCACCTCAAAGGTCCGCTCTTCCACGTCTCCCTTCCGGAGCGCACGCTTCATCTCTCGCTTCTTCTGCGTTACGAAATCTTTTATTTCCCACCACTCATCCTCAAAATACTTACCGAGCTTTGGATGCCACGTCTCCTTAGTACGTGCGATGGTAACCTCGATGCGTGGGTCCGTGCGCAGGTGGCTCGCAATCTTCTCTCCGAGAAGAACCATAATATCGCGCTCCTTCAGTCCTCCAAGCTCCGTACCTCCAAAATCTGGTTCATGCCCCGGCATTACCAGCACTTGTACTCTCTCTCCTCCCTGCCCTGCCCACACGTACTGAGCCTGTATATCCTCGCGCGTCACCGTCGTCTCAAACGCCCGCTCCGCCGCGTTTGCAGCCACCATGGACGTACAAAAGAATAGTGTGAGGAGCACAGATAATCTCATGGGGGTAATTATACGCTGATGCAGCGCCACTTTGACTCGAAATCAGTCCTCTATACCAGAGGTCCTGGAATCGTGTTGGAATCGTATGAGTATCCGTATGTCCCTATCTTACTCCTATAGCATTAAGATAAGGACATGCGCATTTCAAATACGACGCGGAAGATGGAAGAATTGGCGAATGGGAGTATCGTTTTCTATTTCTTCAACTACAGCGTAAAGAATGTCTTTCCCCGTCCTTAGCTCCGCTTTTAATAATGTTATGAAATCTTCACTGTCATACGGATATACCCAGACACTATCTTGGAGGCGAAAGAAACCAATATGACGCACAATGCTCCGCAATCTTTCCCGCACATGACGGCGACGTTCGGGAATATCAAACACCACCATACGCCATTTGCCATCCCATCGTCGTTTCCGCACTTTTTGTAAATCAAGCCGTGCATTTTCAATTGCAAGTACGCGCAACCCGGCCTCTGTTAAACGCGCATACGAAATCTCTCCTTTCTTAGAAAACGTGACGAGTCCCTTTTGGGCTAACCGTCCCAGGGCACTCTTTGCTTTGTAACTTGCACCCCTATCTGTACCGACATATTTTAGAAGCATTGCTGCCCCGGGAGCGAAAGCCGCAATAGACAACACACCTACAATACCAATCGCGGCGATGAGTGCGCCCTGGATATCACGTTTTCTTTTACGTCTTCGTACACGTTGTTCCATTACTCCCATATCTGTAGTGTTCTCATAGATTCGGATATCCTACCATGTGCCATGTCCTTATATCTCTCCTATAGGAGAGATATAAGGACACTGAACAAATGAGAGTGTTTCGTGAATGGTGAGAATAGGGAGATGGAGCGGCATTAGGGACATAAAGGCTTTCTTGTCTATACTGTCGAAGTGAAACCAGGAGATACCATTACGGAACATTTCAAATACTTGAAGCCCGAGCAAAAGGCGGCGCTCTCGCGTCTGGGGATACGCAGTATCCGGGACCTGCTGTATCATTTTCCCTTTCGCTACGATTCCTCGGAACGTGTGCGTCCGGTCAATGCACTGGTTCCCGGAGAGACTGTCACGCTCTATGGAACCTTGAAGGGCGCAAAAGCAAAGCGCACCTGGAAGAGTCGTACGCCCTCAGCGGAGGCGTATCTTGAAGATGGGTCTGGTCGCGTGAAGATCATGTGGTTCCGGCAACCCTACATGGCGAAAATGACCGAGGGTATGGGGCTCGTGAAAGTAACGGGAAAAGTGGGTGGATCGGTGGGAAAGCTCTATCTCACCAACCCCGCAGTCGAGAAAGCAGAAGCGCTGCCCGAGCTCTCTTCCGATTCCCTCTTTTCCGGCACCCCTACCCTTTTCGCGGTATATCCTGAAACCAAAGGCATTACCTCTCTCTGGCTCCGGCATGCCATCGAACGCGTAATGAAAGCGCTCGTGCACGAGAAAATAGATGAGGTCATTCCTCCGGAATTACGGAGTGTATACAATCTGCCAAAAGTCTCCACGGCGCTCGTTTTTATACATACCCCAAAGAAAGAAGAGGATGCGAAAGTCGCACGAAAACGCTTCGCCTTTGAAGAAGTGTTTACCCTGCAGCTTGCCGTGCAGAAAGCACGCAAGGAAGCGATGCGAAAAGACGCACCGACACTCACCATTGATCGCGATGTGGTTGAGCGTTTTATCAGCGATTTCCCTTTTACGCCCACGAAGGGACAGCGGGAGGCTATAAACTCGATACTTGCAGACTTTGCTCGACCGCATCCTATGATGCGGCTTCTTGAGGGCGACGTGGGGAGCGGAAAGACCGCCGTTGCGGCGGCGGCAAGCTATGCGGTCGCGCATGCGCGTGAGCGTGGGGGCACCTCACGGCATCTCCAGGTTGCCTATATGTGTCCGACCGAAATACTCGCGAAGCAGCACTTCGCAAGCTTTATAGAGTTCTTTGGTACCCATGCGCTCTCAATAGGTCTTATAACCGGAAAGGAGTGTTACAAGTTTCCCTCAAAGGTACGAACTCATGAAGCTACGCGTATCTCTCGTGCGCAACTGTCAAAATGGGTTGCTCGGGGAGAGATCGCGCTCGTCATCGGTACCCATGCACTCATACAAAAGAGTGTGCAATTTCGCGACCTTGCGTTTGCGGTGATAGATGAGCAACATCGATTTGGAAAAGGACAGCGCCACATACTCGCACGAAAAGACGGCAAGGAACCGCATCTTCTTTCCATGACCGCGACACCTATCCCACGCACGCTCGCTCTCACCATCTACGGCGATCTCGATCTCACGGTGCTCGATGAAATGCCTGCCGGAAGAAAACCGATTAGTACAGAGATAGTGTCTGATACGACCCGTGGAAAAGCCTATACGCGTATGCATGCGGAACTCGCTGCGGGACGGCAATGCTATGTCATATGCCCGCGTATCGACGAACCGGATCCTGCAAAAGAATTTGCGCTTCAAGCAAAATCTGCCAAAAGCGAGCAGGAACGACTCCAAAAAGGTGAGTTTAGAGATTACGTAGTCGGTTTACTCCACAGCAAGATGACTCCTGCAGAAAAAGAAGAGTCGATGCGTGCCTTCAAAGCACAAGAAACGCAGGTGCTAGTCGCTACCTCGGTGGTTGAGGTAGGAGTCAATGTTCCAAATGCAACCGTCATATTTATTGAAGGTGCGGAGCGATTTGGCCTTGCACAGCTCCACCAGCTTCGTGGCCGCGTTATCCGTTCAACGCATCAGGCGTACTGTTTTCTTCTCACGAAGAGTGCAGCGGCAACAGCAGGCCGATTGAAGGCACTCGTGACCGCCAAAAACGGCTTTGAACTTGCAGAGGAAGACCTGAAGCTTCGTGGTTCGGGAGAATTATACGGCGGCAAGCAGTGGGGAGTCTCGGATGTTGCTATGGAAGCGCTCAGAAATCTGAAAATGGTAGAGGCAGCGAGAAGCGCAGCGAGAAATATCATTGAGGAGGACCCGATGCTTGCGGCACTTCCCCTCCTTGCCGACAGGGTGGCACGGGTCAAAGATACCCTCTACGGCGAATAGCGTCAGAAAACACCTCGATTTGCGTCTTATAAGAGAACCCGGCATACTCGGGGAACTATTCTTATGCTAAAAAAGCTCTTTAGTATCCTGATCTATATTTTTGCTGTCATAGGTCTTTTCCTCGTAGCCGGATACTTCGCAGTGCGGCTCGGATGGACCAATGAGCCCGGCATCATAGATCTGCAGCGGGAATCTTTTCTGGGAAGCGCCGTAGGCATGCTCTCCGGTGGAGGAGAGGTGGGAGATTGGAAAGAAAGTGAGGAGTGGAAGGTGCTTGAAGAAGCTATACGACGCGACGAAGGCGTTATACGAGACGCAGCAATAGATGCTGGGGTACACCCGCGCCTTATTGTGGCAAACTTACTAACCGAGCAGCTCCGGCTTTTCTTTACGGAACGCGAAGCGTTCAAACAGTTCTTCTACCCGCTCAAAATCCTCGGACCACAGACACAATTTTCCTGGGGTGTTATGGGCATGAAAGAAGAGACGGCACAGGAAACCGAAGCACACCTCAAAGACAGTACTTCGGTGTTTTATCTTGGGCCCTCCTATGCCCGTGCACTTCTTTTCTCCGCCACCACAACCAACCTAAAGACTGCGCGGTTTGTACGTATGACCGACCAGCACGACCATTACTGGAGCTATCTCTATGCCGGACTCTACCTGCGCCAAATTATGGAGCAGTGGAGAGGCGCTGGTTTCCCTATAGACACACGGGTGGGTATTCTCTCAACCCTGTTTAACATTGGCTTTGACAAGTCAGTGCCGAAGGCGGACCCTGCGGTCGGAGGTGCCGCGATAGAAATCGCTGGAAAGACGTATAGCTTTGGGGGTCTTGCGGAGGAATTCTATTATTCCACTCTCCTCACCGATATATTTCCTCGATAGTGGTTCGGGTGCGCCCAGAGGGACTCGAACCCCCGACCAAGCGAGTATAAGTCGCTCGCTCTACCAACTGAGCTATAGGCGCGAGGACACTATACCTTTCTCATCGCTAGAAATCCATTGACTCCATATTGTCCTCCTAAATATTTTATACTCATCATAATTAGTTCATACAAATCTCGATTATTAAAAAGTAAGTTGCAAGTTCCATGCCCGAAACGTCCCTTGTAGTTTCGTCTTTTATTAAAGAAAGATTTCTTAATATATGGTTTACGGAACGCGGCAGTTGGAATGCCGAGAGTAGCTGACCAGTAATTTGTTTCTTTTTGTATGTCCATATCCGCATAAAGATGCAACCTCACGTACATTCGTGACTTGTGTACTCCCTGTACTTCAAGCCATCGCATGAAAAAGGCGAGCATTGTTGGGTCAGTATTTGTCATACATACGACACTTGGGGAAGCTTTTGTTCCCTCTGCCCAATAAAGAAGAATTCCAGCCATGAAGAATTCTCGATCTGTCAGAATTCCAATTTTCTCGGATGCGTACTGATACACGCTTGCGATCCTAGCTTCTTTCTTTTGGAGCTTTGTTTGGCGAATCCTTTCGATTTGCCGTTCACTTTTGGTCTTTAGCTCTTTTATACGTTCTGGAGAGAGCGGGTAATCATGGAGCCAGAGACTTAAGGTGCTTTTACTGACTTTGAGCTCCTGCTTGATTTGACTATAGCTCATACCGAGCCTTCGCATGTCTATCGCACGATCGTGAAGTTCATATTTTGCCATGCATACAGTATCCCGTATGCAAATAATTTGTTTTCAACAGAGCCTACACACCTTTTCCTGCAAAAAAGACCAAAAAGTACTAGACCTCTTCCTTTGCTTTGGGCGTGATGCCATTTGCGCGAAGGAGGGTCTCAAACTCCTCGCGCTCCAGAGTCTCGACTTCAACGAGTTTCTCACTCATCGCGTCAAGCGCCTTTCGGTGCGTCTCGAGCACCTCGCGCGCTTTTACCTTTGCGTCTTCTATAATGCGCGCTACCTCTGCATCAATCTTCGCGGCAACTACCTCAGAGTACTCCCCTTCTCCGGTCGCGCGGTTATCAAAAAAGGCGATGGGGCCGAGCGCACTCATGCCGTAGCGCGCCACCATATCGCGCGCAAGCGCCGAGGCCACCGAGAGATCGTTATGAGGGCCCGTGGTGATGTCATCAAACACCATATCCTCAGCCACGTATCCGCCAAGCGTCGAAGCGATGTCATCGAGGAAATGTTTTCGTGATTGCATCTTCTTCTCTTCAAACGGAAGTTTGAGCGTGTAGCCTGCAGCGCGACCGCGACTAATGATGGAAACTTTGTGTACAGGATCAGCGTGGGGAAGGATGGAAGAGACGAGTGCATGTCCCATCTCATGGAAGGCAGTTACCCGCTTCTCCTTTACTGAAAGCAGGTGGGACTTGCGCTCCGGCCCGAGCATCACTTTTTCAATAGAACGAATAAGATCGTACTGGGTAACCTCTTTGCGGTCTTCGCGCGCGGCGAGGATGGCGCCTTCGTTCATAAGCGAATAGAGCTCTGCGCCGGAGAAGCCGGGGGTGCGCTCCGCGACGATGGCGAGATTTACGTCGGGCCCGAGCGGTTTCTTTCTCGCGTGTACTTTGAGAATTTCCTCACGGTCCTTGCGGTCCGGAAGATCGATGGTGACGCGGCGATCAAAACGGCCAGGGCGTAAGAGTGCAGGATCGAGCACATCAGGACGATTGGTGGCTGCCATGACGATGACTTTCTCGGTAGGATCAAAACCATCCATCTCAACCAAGATTTGATTTAGGGTTTGCTCACGCTCATCGTTTCCTCCTCCTACTCCCGTACCGCGCACGCGCCCTACGGCGTCTATTTCATCAACAAAAATGATGGAGGGCGCCGCACGCTTCGCAAGCTGGAAGAGATCGCGCACACGGGATGCACCTACCCCGACGAACATCTCAACAAACTCAGAACCGCTAATCGAGAAGAACGGAACGCCAGCCTCACCTGCCACTGCTCGTGCAAGCAAAGTCTTTCCGGTTCCCGGTGCGCCCATGAGAATGATGCCTTTTGGAATACGCGCACCAATGTCGAGGAATTTCTTTGGATTTTTGAGGAAGTCTACTATTTCCGCAAGCTCCTCTTTCGCCTCTTTCGCACCCGCGACGTCCGCAAATACGACGCGCTGCGAAGTATCTTTTGGATCAATGATGCGCGCCTTGCTCTGTCCAAAGGTAAACGCCTGCATGCCTGCACCCTTTACCTGGCGCGCGAGAAACCAGAAAAGGACGGCGAGAAACAGAATGGGAATGAGTATCGGGAAGAGCGTTGCAAACCAATAGCTAAAGCCGGATTCACCCTTAATGGTGATGGCGACTTTAGAGAGTTCCTCAGGGGTCGTCCCATAGGACGCGAGTGTTTCGGGGAGCGAGGCGTCCGGATCTTTCATTGCAGTCTTTTCGACTCCATCTGCGTAGATAAGTGTGAGGTCGTCTCCCGAAACGGTAATTTCCTTAATGACCCCACCACGCACATCAGCGGCAATCTGCGACAATCCTATTTCTTCCTTCTTCCCTCCTGGGTCAAAGAACGTCGTATAGACGCTCATGAGAATGAGAAAGACGAGGAGCACTGAAAGAAGGTTTCCAAAGAACCCGCCGCCAGAGAAAAACGCCTGCGGGCCCTTCGCGCGGGGTTTCGGTTTATGCACCTTCTTCGCCGGCGCTCCCGGCTTTACCTTTTTCTCGCTTCCCGCCATGATGCTTCTCACTATACTCTTTAAATAAGTGATACGCTACTGTAATAGACATATGAAACCGGTGATAGAAAATAAGAAGGCAAGGCTTCGCTTTAGTGTTCTCGAGGATTTCTCAGCAGGTATTGAGCTCTCAGGAAGCGAGGTAAAATCACTCCGTGGTGGAAACGGCTCGCTCGACGGTGCGCGGGTCATCGTGCGGGGGGGTGAGGCGTACCTTGTGGGTATGACCGTTCCTCCCTACCAATCAGCAAACGCATCAAAAGACTATGACCCGATGCGCACCAGACGGCTTCTCCTCTCGAAGAAAGAAATAGCCCTACTTTCTGATGCAGAATCGAAAAAAGGCTTGACAGTTGTACCTTTAGAGGTATATAATAACAGACACCTGAAGGTACGTATCGCCATTGTCCGCGGCAAAGGGAAAGCAGATCGTCGAGAAGATCTAAAAAAGAAAGAAGCTAGCCGTGAAGCGGCACGCGCCTTGAGGAGAAAGTGATATAGTTATTTTCGGAAGGAATATTGAAATGCGGTAACTAGAGGAGGAAGTAATGAAGAAGAAATCCGCAAAGGTATTGCTCGAGAAAGGCGATGTTACGCCAACTGCTCATACCGATTTCGCTTACTGGACCTACGGCGCGCGCACCATGCCCGCTCCTCATCTGGACGAAATTGATGAGAATGGAGAAGCGTACGAACAGTTTGCCCCCCTCGATCGATACTTTTCCCACTAACCGCACCTTGGGGTGAGCGAAAGTTCACCCCCGCATTTCAGGATTTCTTCCGGCCGCTCATAGACATAAGAGGAACTTCACTTCGTCTTCTGTCTGGGGGTGACCGGCTTTGACGGTCTGTACCTTGAGAGACGTGCGACGCAGTGGAAGTCTGTTGACCACTTTAATCTCGCAGGCACCCAAACTTGCCAACAATTCTGTTGCAAGCGTAAAGTCTCCATACTTCGGTGTGTCTGATTTTGCGTTCGCTTACGCGCGCGGCTAACGCCCCTCGTCTTTGCGACGTCTTCATCCATCGGCTCCTGTAGCGGCGGATGCGGGCGGAATAATCTATGGGATCGGAATCTGCTTTCCCGCGCAGCATTCTTAGATAAGGGATCAGGAAGGAGTGGTTTCGTGCTGGTTCCTCGCACCCTTCCCTAGCGCCTAACCAGTACTATGCGTCGTAGACTCTCTTTCAAAGACAGATTCGGACTGGAGTTCGATTCTCCACACCTCCACATGGTTTCATGATTAGGCACGAAAGTGCCTTTTTGTGTATATTCTTCCTCACTTTTTAGAGGTTCTAATGAAATGCCGAGTGAGCTTGCTTCCAGTAGAACCTGTATAGGCTTTTCTGTGTTCATGGTGAGTATCCCTTGGTCGAGCACATGCTCGTCTCCGAGAGCCGCAATAATTGCCCTCCTCTCCTGTTGGCCACCCTTACTAAACTCCTCACTAGCTCGCTCAGCGAAAGTCATAAGGCGTTCCGCATCATCTATCCAAGTCTTGAATCGCTGGTCTACTGATTCGATTTCAACTTTCAATCTTCGTTCCTCCGCTTCTAGGGTTGATTTACGCTCCTTATATTCATCTGCTTCCATTTCCCCACCCAGACGCATCTCAAAAAGGGTCGTTAGCTGTTGCTGTGTGGCCTTGAGTGCTCGTTCCTGCTTGTAGAGGATAGAGTCCTTATCATTGGATTCCTTTTCGTACTCGCCCTTGAGTTCAGCCATCGCCCACTCGTGGAATCGAGCGTCTATCTGGATTGAGGAGAGGAAGTCAGTAAATATTGCTTCCAGTTGCTTTTCAGTCACGGACTTCTGTTTGCAGTCCTTTTTTACCTGCCCTGTGCATCGGTAGTAGGAGTACTCGTGAACATTTCCGTTCATCTGCCGTTTTATCTTCTTCTCACAAGTGATACGCGCTCCACATGCGCCACAACGCATAAGACCAGTGTAGGTATGAACATGAGTGATATTGCGAGGCTTGCCCTTCTTTTTGAGAATTCTCTGCACTTCGTCGAATTCAGCAGGTGTAATGAGTGGCGTATGTGCACCCTGAACAGTCATTACTTCAACATCCTTATCAGTCTTATTCTTTCTTACAGACCAGGTGATTTCGCCACAATAAAATGAATTATTGAGAATGTTATAAAAACCATGTATAGAAAGTGGCCTTCCATTAGGATTTCTGGTCGTCTTCCGTGCTCTCATTCCCCACTCCTTCACTGACTTGGTGTACACCTGAAACGGCGTGTACTGCCGTGAAAGCACGAGCTTGAATATCTTCTTTATGAGTACAGCGTTGTGTTCGTCTATCTCACAGACTTCTGGTTTACCTTTCTCTCGGTGCTTGGTGTTCTTATAACCAATCGGTGCAAGACATGGTCTGAAACCACGACGAAGTGCTTCCATCTGCCCTCTTTTAATATGCTTTATGAGGTCGCGCGAGTACTGAGTTGAGGAACTCATTTCGACAGACCACATAATCGTATGGTCATCGGGATAAAGATCTCTGTCCGTAGCTTTTATATTCTTGATGACCTCTTTCTGGAGAAGATACTTAATCACTCCCTCGTCGATAGAGTTTCGAGAGAGACGGTCAATCTTAAAGCATATAATCGCATTGGCTTTCCCGGCCTTAATGTACTCAATCATCGCGTCAAATTCCGGCCGTTGACCAGGCTCGCTTGCAGAAACGGTCTCCGTGAACTCGTTAACGATGTTTAACCCGTATCGTGAAGCCAACTCACGAACTTCCGTTCGCTGAGAATCAATGGAAGGCACGCCAATGTCCTCCTCCGTTCGATTGGCTTTAATCGAGCGTCTGGCGTAGAGAACATATTTGAGATTTTTATCCTGTTCCTGTCTGTACATGTGATTTTAATGGCCAAAGTTGCGCGTAGGTCTTCCTGAATTCCAGTAGTTCGTTTGCGTCCATCTTTTCGAGAGGCGTTGTGCAAATCAGTACGAGTGTCTGTACTAACTCCTCCCGCGACATGGACTCAACCTGGTGGATGACATCTGCAATAACGTAGTCTCTGAGGTCTTCGATGCTGTTCATACTGGTAATAAAATCGTATTAGGCGCGCTCCAAATGTACATATAGTTCCACGTTTGATATGTATAGAACTTCTGCTGCCAGATTGCCTACATTCCATTTCCAGAAATCAAAGCTTCGTAATTTTGTATTTTATTTTTTGTAATTATCTCTTTCTATTGTGCTAATCGTCGTGAGTACCCTTTCCAGAATCGTAATGAGTACAGCTAGTTATCGTTTCGATACCAGTCTACTCACTACGACTAATCAATCGTGATGCGGAACTCGTTTTGCTCCTTACCCCGCTCTCGCTGGTAATACGCTATGAGCTGCACCAGCTTTGCCTCCAATTGGACTGGAGAGTCTATGGTGGGAGCATATAGCTTCCCCAACACCCCCTTAGCCGCCGCGATGTACTGCTCAACCTTTTCTGAGCCGTACTCCTTAAGAAGGCGTTCTGTAGCCTCGATTTGCTTAGGCTCGGTCATGAATCTGTCTACACGAGTGGGAACAACATCTCGGAAGAGGGATATCAGATACATCACTTGGTCTGATGCGGCTATCTTCTCCTTAACCGGCTCGGCGTCCTCCTCACGGAGAACCAACTTTATGAGCCGCGTCTGGTAGCCTTGCCTTTCGGTGCGGATAAACCCCTTTTCTTCCAGTGTCTTCAGCGACCTCTGTGCCTGTGCCTTACTGACACCTGTACCCTTTCCGAGTTTGCCGACACCGCCCACAAACTGACTGAGGCTTATGCGGTCTTCCAGTTTTTGGAACCCATATGTCCTCCGAAGGATGAAGTCGAGAAGCTTCTGCTCTGAACCTGAAAGCAAGTGCCAGCACTTCTCCATTTCTGTCGGATACATAAAGAAGCCTCCTTTCTTGTAGCTTCTCTTAAAGCCCGCGAAACTAGGTGACGTATCCATAAGGCATTGATTCTTCACCTGTCATTACTCCGAGGAGGCGACGAGCGATTTTGATCTCATAGTATTTTTCTGAAACCATCTCCATAAGACCGCTCAAATACTCCTTGATGGTCTCGTAATCCTCGTATCTCATTCGTTCTATCGCGTCTAGCGAGTAGACGTACATTGCGTCGTTGCGCTCACTATCCATAACCAGTTCGTTGATGAATTCTAGTTGGCTCAATAGATTGTCTCTTGCATCATCTTTAGTCATGTTGCGTTAATTTTTTACTAATTGTCTTGGGTTGCCGTAGACGCTGATGTACAGATTGAGTAGATATCGAGCCGCGTGTTCTAGCTCCTCCCCTTCTAGCAATTCCCCGTACACTTCTTGATAAATCGTCTGGAACTCCTTGAGGCTTTCCTCTCTCCAGCACAAGGCCGGAGGGTCGCGTGTAGTTCGCATACCATTAGCCGTTAAGAAATCGGAACGAACTTGAACGACTTAACTTCTCCAGATTCGATTTCCTCCGAGTCGGTCTGGCACATGGAGCTGTAGAAGACCGGAATCATCTCCAAATCTTTGCTGAGGGCAGCTAGAGCCGAATCGAATATCGCGTATCCCTCATGCTCGCGGTCAGGGTAGTTCTTTATGATGTCCTGCGCTGAATCCATCGTGTTGCCGAGCTTCTCCCAGTTAGAGCTGATATGAGTCAGGAATTCCGTATTCGTCTCGAACGGAAGGACACCTGCTACGCGCTTTTCTATTAGATCTCCGCCCGACTTAACTTTCTTTGCTTCTTTCTTTGACATAACAATTTTGATTAGTCGCACTTGATAAACTCGTCGCCGAGCTGGAAGTAATCTTCCTGAGGTAATTATTTCGGAAAACACTCTTTTGGTAGACTTGGAAATATATGGAAGTCGGTTTGTTGGCATACGGAAAAAGCCCTTAGGTAAGGGATAAAAGTTATGCACACCTAGTCGTTCTCTCACTCAAGACTAGTTTGTGTGGCATGCTGTTGGAGCATGGCTACTGAATCGAAACTCAATCCGTTTGTATCGCATTCACGCCTTACGGAAAACAAATTCTTGAAAACTCTTGAGCTCCTCTTGGAGGGGGAAAGTGCGGCTCTGATTTCAGATAAGGTGGACATAGATCGAAATACAGCCAACGCGTACGCTCACGCCCTTAGAGTACGGATTGCGAAATACTGCGAGGAAAGATACCGACCTTTATCTTTCTCTAAAATGCCCGTGGCAACTTCGTTCAAGAACACCAAGAATGATCCTCGTTTTCGTGAGTGGCAGGTGGTAGAGAAACGAAAGCGCACAAATAAGACAGGCAAGAAAGTTCTCAATAAAGACAAGCCGATACTGATAAGAGCCCTCAAGCGGAAGCCGTCCCATTTCGCCATTAAGGTACTGGAGGACGGAAAGGTATGGACTGCATTAATTCCAAAGTGGGACGATTTTAATTATCTGTATCGAGCTGAAAAGTATCTATCTAGGAGTGGGACATGGAAACAATGGCTAGCCTTTGATGCTATCGCTGGATACGGAAGCGAAAAGCCTTTAAGAATTCTGAAGCAAGACAACTCGCCAGAGGTAAAAGGATTCTGGTACGACTTCATTTCCACGCTCAAAAAGCGTAGAGGTACTAACGACAGAAACTTCTATTACCACTTAAAAGAAGCGGAGTTTCGGCACAATACTCAAAACGAAAACCCGACAGCTATTCTTGCTGCCGAGCTTCTTAAAACCCCTTTGAGCCTAGACTTATCTAAGCCATAAGGATAATTACCTCTATGCCCTGTATCGTGTAGCAGAGAGGAACGCGGGTCCCCACACGAACCCTTATATGCCGGGCTTCCGGTATACCGTCTCTCCGTCAATGCTTATGGCGTAGGTATCAAGTTTATCCCCTACGTACTGGAACATCACTGACCAGTCGCTACGAATCGTTGCGCCGAAGGAGTTTTGTGAATCCACGTACGATTTCACATTGAAGACGTTATCTTGACCGCGAGTTATCTTCGCCTCTGCTGACGAGGGGAACTTCGCTGTTGAGGGAGATTTGAGTGTTTCCTTGATGATTGCCTGAGCATCTATATAAACATCAATATCTGTGTGTTCCGTTGGCACCTCTGCCTGTGGTTGTGGAGAAGTGTTGCCACCTCCGATAATGGCCGTCGTAATAGCCATAACTCCCCAGATTCCAAGGATGATGACAACGATAAAGAAAATCACACCTGTAGCCTTCTCATTGTTAGACAAGTCCTTCCATGTCTTCGGGTCCCCTGCTTGTTTTGTGTCCATGTAGAACAATATATACCAATATCTAAAATTTGGATATTGACTTCTTGGATACACCCTTTAGTGTATGAAGAAGTCAGTCCACACCAAGGAGTATGCCGTCTTCGTAGACCGACTTAAGAAGGCTCGTATGGAAGCTGGGCTGACCCAGGTACAGGTGTCTAAAAAGCTAGGTCGTCCCCAGTCTCATGTCTCAAATGTAGAGTCCGGCCAACAGCGCGTAGATGTTATAGAGTTAAAAAGGTTTGCCTCACTCTACCGAAAAGACATCAATTACTTCCTGAAATAGAGTTAGGTGAACTTTCTTTTTGCCTCTACCCACTTCTTCTGTGAGGAGGACAAGCAATCCCATATCTTCTTCAACTGCCAATCCTGCATTTGGAGAAGCTGATTCTTTTCTCTGCCCCTCTTAATGGAGATCTTCAGGTAGGATTTTTTGTATTTTATATTATGCGTATCCAGCCGCCATACAATTGTAGAGACCTGTTTTGGTGTAAAAAATGAATTCTTCTGGAAATATTCAACGAAATCCTCGATTTCAAATTCCTTATCGACCCAACTTAGAGCTACTAATGAATTTAAAATGCTCTTTGTTTGTGCATTTTCGATTAACTTACGCTTATCTTTATCAAGCTTGCTTGCACGCTCCTTCGAATTCAAGATTTGTCCGTCATCGCCAAGGACAGATACTCCACTGAACTTCTTTATGCACTCCGAACCCACCCAGAGAGAATTCTGGTTATTTCGATTGACTATCTCAAACTGATAACGAAGCTCGGGGTGCTCGCAAAGTTCGCAAGTTTGGAGGTTTTCTTCGGAATCATAGACATTCCCAGCGTACTCCCATTCCAGCATTGCCTTTTTGAGGTCTTTCTTCTCAAGACTGTGCTTGAACATATTCTCTCGTGTTGAATCAAGCCAACTCATGGTTTATATATTCGATTAAGGTTGAAATACATAACTTCTGGTAAGCCTAGGTGTGCCCTCTAATGCAGGCAACAGAGTACTTATATCCGATTTCTTATCGAAACAAAGCAAGTAATGTTGTGCGTTTAAATTGTCCACTTCCCGCATTAACTCAAGGGTTTTTTCTTGGTCCTCTCTAATCTTCCTTGCATATACATTATTCGTATCACCCCTTACTCTCCTTAACTTAATCTCTACTACTGCATGGAAGGTGTTGAACCCGTAGCCCTTGGACGGCAACTCCAAAGAATTCCGTGTCTGTAGGTCGCTAGTCTCAAGTATGACTAAATCTGAGCGATATTTTAATTTCCCATTTCTGCCATACCATCTCACTTCAGAATGAATGGGTATGGACCTCGAACCTTCTGTCGCAGTTGCTTGCAGTTCACTAAATAATTCATTCCCAAGGATTCGTGAGAAGAGATGACAACGAATATCTTCTTCCGTAAGAAAGACATTCGGGTTCTGTCGGAAATCTGCTATGAGCTCTTGAATCTCTCTATCAAGTATCTGTTTGACTTCGTTAGTGTCCATGACCTATAGAAGTATTTCCTCTATCTCCTGGTAGTGTTCACTCTTCTTATCTATTGCACCCAACAACTCTTCCGTCTGAACTGAGAGCAAATTTCCTTCTTCATCGAAGGTAAAGAGATTTCCATGTTGAGTAAGTAGGTAGCGAGATGTGCCTCTAGAAATTCCTAGATTCTGAAGTTCTATTATCCGCTTGTCGGTAGTACCGTATTCAATGAATTCTGCCCAATCCTGCCCTGCCTTCTCTTCCCCCAGAACATGCTTCGACAATAGATAGTAGTTCTTAAAGTACTTTTCTATCTTGAATCTCAAGCCGTTTTCTATGTCATTCATTATCTGTTCAATAATAAGATTTATTTGCTTCTGGTTTGCAACAAAACGTTCCTTTTGAGGCTTGCCATCTTCGTAAAACCAAATCTCACCTCTCTCAGCATGATAGTTAATTGAGAAAGTAATAAGTCTGTTAAGAGGCTCTGACTTTATCCAGTTTCTTAAAAGCATCGCCCAATATTTTAGTCGCGTCTTCCCATGTCCTACTTTTATTAGGCCAGCTGGAATTAGAGGTTCTCTGCCTCCAGATTCTTCAACTTCCCAATTATAGAGTTGGTAGAGTGTCTCCAGAGAGTGAAGGATTAGGTCATTATTATCAGACGTGACAGTTAGTGCCGCTTCTACCCCTTTTTTCTCTATATATTTTAGGACGTTATTTTGATATATCGGCTTAATAGTTGAAGAGGTTCTCAGAATTTCTCCGGGTACTTTATTTGCTTTCTGTGCCTTCTCTAATATTTGTAGAGCTTCCTTATTTTTCGCTATAAACCCATCTTTTAAGATTGACCCAGCTCCTTCTATGTGATGAAGGAGAATTATCGAAGCAAAGTGAGTAATGTTTTCTTTCTCCCCAACCCTCAAGCTCTTGGTTAGTGGTTCGT
>JBASFO010000008.1:0-4436 GCA_049653065.1 Minisyncoccia bacterium | reverse complement strand
CACCTGAGCCTGTAATTGAGGAAATGGAAGAATTTTACCGGGCCTCACGTGCGAGAGCAGCGATGCGGCGCATCCATGATGTGTGTGCACTCTCGGAAAGCGCCTCGGAGTTTCCTACCTTGGTTATAGAAGTTCTAAAACCTGAAAAGCGAAGTACGGCATCTGCAATATTGGAAGTAAAATCACCATACATAAAGTGTTCAAGGATTGGGTAATTTTTTAGAAGCACGATCATGCGTGCCGAGCGACCTTTGAGAAGCTTCTTCCACCCCACCAGAGTTTTTCCATCGGGACCTTTCATAAACCGAAAGGCAAATGCGGGAAGCCACATGCGGTCTATCATTCCTTTCAAAAGTGCGGGGACACTGCACCACCAGAGAGGATATACGAGCACGAAATGATCGCACCACTGTATATCCTCCTGGACCTTGAGGAGATCTGGTTCTAGTTGCTGGATTTCTCGATATCCTTTATGAAGAATGGGATCAAACACAAGGTCCCCTATGTGAGCGCGGCGCACCTCGTGTCCCGCCTCTTTCGCCGCTTTTTCATACGTATCTGCAAAAGCCGCAGAGAGGGTTCCATCCGCATTCGGGTGGCCCAGGAGGATGTATATTTTCATGAATTACTTTTGAAAAATGGGAGCGAGCTGCTCTTTATACTTCTTCATTACCTCCATAGTTGCCTTCATTTGCGGTTCTCCTCCTTTTTTCACTCTCCGATCAATCTCCTCTCCTATCTTTTTCATGAGTTCTGGATCTTTCTCCATGAGCGCAATAATCTGCTCGCGCTGCGCGGCAGGAATGTCCTTCATTTTCCATGACGCAACGTGGCGAAGCAGGAAGTTTCGTATACCCATATAATACATTCTACCATATAAGAATACCGCCGGCTCTTTTTAGAGCCGGCGGTATGGAAGGCAACAGTTACGTCCGTCGCACCAATCCTTGTACAGATGCAAGCGAGCGAAAGCGCTTAGCAATCCTTCCCAAGGACACACTGAGTGCACTGGGCCAAGAATAGACGATGAGTTCGAGAGCGATCTTTCCTTCGTATTCGCGTCGCAACTCTTCAAATTCGTCACCGAAGATAGCGTCTCCGGAAACAACGACGATACGCAGTTTTTTATAACCGAGACGTACAGCCCGACCTACGAGCCGAGCCATGGCACCCACAATTTGGGAATCAGTATCATCCTTTGTTTTTGCAAAGAGTCGATACCCTTGTTGCTCCCAATGGGGAACTGCTTGTTTCAACCAACGCTCCACCACTCCCGGATCTGTGTCCGGCCAATAGTAAGCGCGCAGTCCACCCTCAAGCGGCGTACTTCCTGTAAGTTCAAGAGCTAACCGCTTGCGCAGTATGCTCCACACAATCGGAAGTCGACGTCCGCTTATGCGTTTATCTCGATTCACCACGTTTAGCATGTCGATCAGCACAATACTCGCTGTTTTTAGTTGTGAACGAAACAGCAAAGAAAACCAACCAAAAATACCCACGTGAACCTTTCCTTTCTAAGGGCGGTAGAGAAGTGCCCATTCGCACGGTACCACGAGATCTATCTTTATCAATAGACCCTAGGTAATGGTGGGGGCGTCCCGCATCAAGACTCCTCGGAGTGTACGTACGGCCACATAAAACGTTACAAGGAAGAGTAGTACCAAAATAATGAGCAAGATGTTCTTGCCAAAGAGATTCCCTGTCTCCTGGTAGCGCATGAGCGCTATAGATCCAAAGAAAACAAGCCCGCCGCCGGAAAGGAGCATATTTACCCATTGTATCCAAAGCTGCACAGGATTAGTAAGTCCCGCCGCAAGCACAAAGACAACGGCAAGAATGAGAGCGGGAATCGGAGCCATAAACGGATCCGGAGTAAACTGCGAGACGAGGAGAATAGCCGCACCTATCACAAAGAGCACGCGCACCGTATCTCCATAGTAGTGGCTCGCCTTAGAAGCAGGTTCCGGTGCAAACGGTACGTCTTCGCTCATATGACTAGTATGAGACATACTGTACAAAGTGCAATACCTTCACGGGGATTGCACTTCATGTACAAGGTCGAACCTTGCAGTGCTTAGAGCAGAACGGTTGCTTGATTGCCGGAGACTTCTGCGACCCCGCCATGGGGGATTTCAAAGTGGTAGCGCTTTCCGTCTGCCGCTACCACTTTTGCTTCTCCGACGGAAAGCTCTGAGACAAACGCCTCGTGCTCGGCGAGCACCTCAAATACTCCTTCTTTTCCCGGAAGAAGTACGGAGAGCGCATCCGCATCAAAGAGATTCTCTCCAACGCGCGCAATGGTGAGGTGAAAAGATTTTGCCATAGGGAATTAGCCACGAGCCATTAGGGTTTGTGGCTAGCTTACCTCATCAATTCCGCCTTTCATGTAGAAAGAGGATTCTGATTTCTCATCATGCATCCCCTCCACAATCTCTTTAAACCCACGGACCGTCTCTTCGCGACTCACGTACGCACCCGGCGTGCCGGTGAATACCTCGCCCACAAAGAAGGGTTGCGAGAGGAAGCGCTGGAGTTTACGTGCACGGTACACCGTCTGCTTGTCTTCATCTGAAAGTTCCTCAATACCAAGAATTGCAATGATGTCCTGGAGGTCTTTGTAGCGCTGAAGGATGCGCTTGACTTCGTTTGCCACGCGATAGTGCTCCTCTCCCACGATCTCTGGGGTAAGCGCTGCGGAGGAGGATTCAAGCGGGCTAATAGCTGGATAAATACCGAGCGCCGCGAGCTGCCGCGAGAGCACCACCGTACCATCAAGGTGCGCAAAGGTGGTCGCGGGAGCAGGGTCAGTGAGGTCGTCTGCAGGCACGTACACCGCCTGCACAGATGTGATAGAACCTTTCTTAGTTGAGGTGATACGTTCCTGGAGGCGACCCATCTCTTCAGCCAAGGTCGGCTGGTACCCCACGGCGCTTGGCACTCGACCAAGGAGTGAGGAAACCTCTGACCCAGCCTGAATAAAACGAAAGACGTTGTCCATAAAAAAGAGCACATCCTTTCCTCCCTCATCACGAAAGTATTCGGCCTGAGTGAGACCGGTGAGCGCGACGCGAGCACGAGCACCCGGCACTTCGTTCATTTGCCCAAAGACAAGTGCGGTTTTGCTCAGCACACCCGAGTCTTTCATTTCGTGATAGAGGTCGTTTCCTTCGCGCACGCGCTCTCCCAC
Organism: Minisyncoccia bacterium; assembly: GCA_049653065.1. Lineage (GTDB taxonomy): Bacteria > Patescibacteriota > Minisyncoccia > Phycocordibacterales > Phycocordibacteraceae > C7867-001. The sequence goes on along the minus strand of JBASFO010000008.1, from coordinate 1,249 downwards.
GCCCGCAAACACAGAGTACCCACCATGCTCTTGCGCGACGTTCCTGATAAGCTCCTGAATGAGCACAGTCTTACCGACTCCCGCACCACCGAAAAGCCCTACCTTACCTCCCTTCAAGAAGGGAATCATGAGGTCGATAGCTTTTATACCGGTTTCAAAGACTTCAGCTTTGGTGGTCTGTTCGTCAAAGCGTGGTGGCTCACGGTGAATGGGGAGACGCGGCGTCTTTTCACTCAGTGGCTCTTTTCCGTCTATGGTTTCTCCCAACACGTTAAAAAGACGCCCGAGTGCCGCTTCCCCTACGGGGACCTGTATGGGTGCACCAGTTGCCGTGACCACTTCTTTACGCGCAAGGCCCGCTGTCTCATTCATTGAAATCGCACGCACTCGGTCAAGTCCGAGGTGCGCGGCTACCTCAAGCGTGATGCGACCGTGCTCTCCGTGCTTTTCTATCACGAGCGCTTCGCCTATCGCCGGACGGTTTTCCGCGAAATGTATATCGACTACCGGCCCGATTACTTCTGTGATGGTTCCCGTGTTCATAATAACTGGTTGATTAGGCGCTAGGCTTTAGGCACTAGCAAGAAATGTGGTTGTTGGTAATTTTTATCATGGCTAAAGCCTAGTTCCTAGAGCCTACGTGCTAGACAGTGCTTCCCGGCCCCCCACAATCTCCGAGACTTCGCGCGTAATGGCCGCCTGTCGGATTTTGTTATACACGCGGGTAAGGTCGCGCGCCACTTCTTTTGATTTGTCCGAAGCGCTCTTCATAGCAACCATGCGTGCCGAGTGTTCTGATGCCTTTGATTCACACAGCATATGGTAAATCGCTGCGGCCACAAGGCGGCTCGCGAGCGCCTCGATGAGCTCATCGCCCGCCTCCTCTATTTCATATGAGGCGGGAGCAGAAATGCCGTTGTTTTCACTCCACTTTCCTTTTGCAGGGCGAATCCCCTCGACGAGCTCGGTGAGCGCGGGAAGGGAGAGGGGGAGGAGTCTGCGCTTCGTGGGCACCTGTTCAAAGGTAGATTTGAAATCTTGATATACAGCGATGACCTTATCATATTCATGCGCGAGGAAACCTCGGGAGAGCTCACGGGCAAGCTCATGCGTTTCTGAACGCGGTACATCATCGCGTTTATTTTCATAGGAAGCGGCGATGGTGTACCCACGACGTGCAAAATATTCACTTCCCTTCTTTCCATACGCGTACACACGTACGTTTTCAGTGGTGTAGTCGCGAATTGCC
>JBASFO010000007.1:0-3889 GCA_049653065.1 Minisyncoccia bacterium | reverse complement strand
CCTTGTGATGCGAGCCGCAAACTATGTACAGACTTGAAAGCAAAAAGAAGAAAGCGTAAAATAAAGAGAAGCAGGGCATATCAGCGATTTTCTTTTATTAGTGCCTAGCGCCTCATTTCTAATCTCTATTCATATGGCAAAGATTCTCGGTATTGACCTTGGCACCACAAACTCCGCGATGGCCATCATGGAGGGAGGTGAACCACGGGTTCTCGAAAACGCGGAAGGTCAGCGCACCACACCTTCGGTCGTTGCTATCGCGAAAAATGGCGAACGTCTTGTCGGTACTCTCGCAAAGCGCCAAGCGGTCACCAACCCGAAGAACACGCTCTATGGCATCAAGCGCTTCATGGGCCATCGTTTCGAAGATGGGGCGGTACAAAAGGACAAAGCAATTGTCCCCTATGAGATAAAAGCGGGACCGGATGGGGGTGTACAGGTACACCTTGGTGAGAAAGACTACCGCCCGGAAGAAGTCTCGGCCATGATTCTTGGGAAACTCAAAGCGGATGCAGAAGCAAAGCTCGGCGAGAAGATAACTGAGGCGGTGATTACCGTTCCCGCGTACTTTGACGATGCACAGCGCGCGGCAACCAAAGCCGCGGGGGAAGTCGCGGGACTCACCGTCAAGCGCATTATCAACGAGCCCACTGCCGCTGCACTTGCCTATGGTTTTAATAAAAAGAAAGACGAGAAGATTGTGGTGTATGACTTTGGTGGCGGTACGTTCGATGTCTCGGTGCTTGAGGTGGGTGATGAGGTTATCGAAGTAAAGAGCACTGACGGGGATTCTCACATGGGCGGCCGCGACATAGACCAGAAAATAGTCCGCTATCTCGCCGATGAGTTTAAAAAGCAGTCGGGACTTGATGTGACGAAAGATCCGCTCGCGCTCCAGCGCCTTGATGAGGGTGCTGAGAAGGCAAAGCATGAGCTCTCATCCGCGGCGGAGAGTGAGGTAAATATTCCCTTTATCACCGTAAGCCCAGACGGCACCCCGCAGCATCTTCTAGTAAAGCTTTCGCGTGCTACGCTCGAATCGCTTGCTGAGGAATACGTCTCGCGCTCAATTGAGATAACCAAGCGCGCGCTCGACGCGTCTGGATTTAGTACGAATGTGATAAGTGAGGTGATTCTGGTGGGCGGCCAGACTCGCATGCCCAAGATTCAAGAAGAGGTGAAGAAGCTTTTTGGAAAAGACCCGCATATGGGAGTCAATCCGGATGAAGTGGTCGCAATAGGTGCCGCAGTGCAAGCCGGCATCTTCCAGGGGGATGTGAAGGACATACTCCTCGTAGATGTGATTCCACTCTCGCTTTCCATTGAAACCATGGGTGGGGTCGCTACGAAACTCATCGAGCGCAATACCGCCGTGCCAACCTCAAAGAGCCAAATCTTCTCTACTGCAAGCGATAATCAAACGTCAGTGGAAATCAGCGTCTCGCAGGGGGAGCGCGCGATGGCGAGTGATAACAAGTCGCTCGGGCGCTTTAATCTGGACGGTATTCCACCCGCGCCGCGCGGTATGCCCCAGGTGGAAGTGACTTTTGATGTCGATAGCAATGGCATACTCACGGTGAAAGCAAAAGAAAAAACAAGCGGGAAGGAGCAAAGCATCCGCATCGAAGGTTCTACAGGTCTCTCCAAAGAAGATATCGAGAAGATGAAGAAGGATGCAGAGATGCATGCGGCTGAGGACGAGAAGCGTAAAGAACTCGTCGAAGCAAAAAACATTGCGGAACAAATGGCCTACACCGCAGAGAAAGCACTCAAAGATGCAGGGGAGAAGGTACCTGCAGATGTAAAGCAGGATGTGCAGATGAAGATAGCTGACGTGCGCAAGGCGCGCGAGGGAGAGGATGTCGCTGCTATAAAATCAACATCTGAAGCCTTATCTGCAGCAATGCAAAAGATCGGGGAAACATTGATGAAGAATGATGAAGGAACGAAACCTGCCGAGGGCAGTGCGCCCGAAGAGCCACAGGGCGACTCATCCAAAGACGCAGAGTTTAAAGAAAAAGAATAGACATCCTATGTCGCAATCCCCGCAGCACAAGCGGGCGGGGAACTCTCCAAGGCCACTAAAAATAGTAACATCGTATGTCACTATATAGTGACATACGATGTTACTATTTTCTCGGGAGCGAGATAACTTGCATTTCTGCATATATATGATATAATGACTACATGAGCCCGGCCCAATTCCTGGGACGGGAAGCAGGAGGCAGCAATGCCTGAGTTCCTCACTTATAATCCGCTCGCCATCCTCGCCACCGTGGCCGTTCTTATGCTGGTCGTAGGGCTTTTGCCCTCGACCTGTCAAGCCTGTGGCGTAAAAGCCGCCCGCTTGGAATTGCAACGCAATTCCGTTACCGGGCAGCGCATGTGTAAGGCATGTCGAGAGAAAACGGATTAGCTCACAGGGCGCGGAGTCGAAACTATCTCGACTTCGCGCTCGCCCTTTTATATTTGGAGAGTACGCGCTAGGATTGATCCTTCGGCAGAATGTGGAGGATAGAGATGAGCCGAGTTACCTATGAGCGGCTCCTGAAGGTGCTAAACAGCGCACCGACAGGGGAGTGGCTTTCTGTTGCTGAACTTACAGATGGGCTTGAGGCAATGACGGGGGACGGCATTCCATGCCGCGACTCTGTCATTACCTCAGTCTACTCTGCGGTCTCCAGCGGACACGCGCAAGCGCAAACAAAGGCAGGGCGAGTGACCTACCAAATCACGCCGAGCGGCCAAAACTGGATTACCAAATACGGTCAGGTTTCTTCTTTGTGAAAGCAAATCTTTCAAATGGGGCGATGGCGCATGCGCCATCGCCCTAATTTTTGCATGAAGAGGGGGGAGTTTGGTATAGTCGATAGCACCTATGGCAAAGAACTATTACGACATTCTTGGCATTGAGAAAAAAGCGAGCCAGGATGACATAAAGAAAGCATTCCGCAAACTCGCGCAGAAACACCATCCTGACAAGGGAGGTGACGAGGGCACGTTTAAGGAAATCACTGAGGCGTACGCGACACTCGCAGACGAGAAGCGTCGCCGCGAATATGACTCCTACGGCCAGACTTTCCAGGGCGGCGGACCTGCGGGAGGGTTTAATGGAAGCATGGGCGGTTTTGATTTCTCGGGCTTCCAGCAGGGCGCTGCAGGGGGTGTGGAGTTTGATATCTCCGACCTTTTTGGAGATTTGGGAGACATTTTTTCTGCACGAGGCGGAGGGGGGCGCCGCGTGCGTCGCGGTCGCGATATATCCATAGATGTCGAGATTTCTTTCAAAGATTCCATTCTCGGTACCAAACGTTCCGTACTTATTACGAAGATAGGAAAATGCGATACCTGCGAGGGATCGGGAGCAAAGCCGGGGACGGAACTTGAGACCTGCAAGACCTGCTCGGGCCAGGGACGTATCCATGAGACACGAAACTCACCGCTTGGCGCCTTCACAAGCGTACGCGCCTGCCCCGCGTGCGAAGGTGCCGGCAAGGTGCCCAAAGAGAAGTGTAAGAGTTGTCTTGGCCACGGCATACTCCGTAAAGAAGAGGAGGTGAAGCTTGATATACCAAAGGGACTTGATGACGGCGAGATGATTCGACTGCCGGGTCGCGGAGAGGGGATCAAAGCGGGAGTACCGGGAGACCTTTACGTAAAGGTGCATGTAAAGCCGCATGCTGTGTTTCGCAAGGATGGGGCCAATCTCACTATGGAACTTCCGATAAAACTTACCGATGCCTTGCTTGGCAGCACGGTTTCAGTGACCACACTTGAAGAAAAGACGCTTGAAGTAAAAGTACCGGCAATGACTAAGACCGAAGAGATACTGCGCCTTCGCGGCAAGGGCGTCCTCTATCCTGAGGGAGGAGCGGGTGACCTCCTTATC
>JBASFO010000006.1:0-4009 GCA_049653065.1 Minisyncoccia bacterium | reverse complement strand
CTCATCAAAGGGGCGGGGCTCAAGCGCACAAGATATGAGTGATCTGTTCCCCCCAGCACTCTTTCGCCTTTTGCTCCTCGGCAAAGATTATTCCCAGCAAATTGATGTGGACCCCGAGGGTGACTCTGTCCCCCGTCTTTACGATTGGTACGACGAGCTTGCTGAGGGTATCCGCAATGGCGGCGATGATGATTTCGCGCGCATCTATACGCTCTCGCAATTGGGAGAATACCAGGCAACACCGCCGACACCCTGGCAGATGCGTTTCTCAGAAGTCTCGTTCATGGTGCAAATGCCGCATCTACACCTCGAGAATGAAGCAGCTACAGCAAAGGGAAGCGCACTGACGGAGGAGGAAAGTCGCGCGCTCGCGGAGCGCGCCGAGTATGCAAAATTCTGGCTTGCGACCTACGCGCCGGAGCGCTACGTGTACAAACTCCAGGACTCACAGCCTGAAATCACGTTGTCTGATACCCAAAAAAAGGCGCTTATGGTACTCCATGGCTTTTTGAAGGAAGCGCCGCGTACCGGCGAGGAGCTCCATCTCAAGCTTCATGAAATAAAGAGCGAGGTGCCCATCGCGCCGAAAGAACTCTTTGCCGCGCTCTACCGAATTTTCTTGAATCGAGATTCGGGCCCCAAGGCTGGATGGTTTCTCGCGGGACTTCCCCGAGAATTCGTGCTTACACGCTTATCCGAAGCCAGTGCATGATGATACAAAGTTTCTCCTATTCCGGTGATAAAAAAGGGGCGAGTGGTTTTACCTTGGCAGTGGGACTCCTCTATAGGCTATACTGAAGATGTATGGGGAAAATCGAACGTATGCTCGCAGCGGCTGGTGCGTTGTTTGCCACAGGGGCGGGAAGTGCTTCGGCCCAAGAGATCCCGATAGATCCGCCGAGCACTGTTGCAGGACAGGAGAGTCTAGAATCGGAGGGGACTCCAGAATTGCCGCCTGGTGTTGCGTCAGAAGACATAAGCTTTGTGGATACCGCAGCGGAGATACCGCCGCTTCCCTCTGAAACTCTTTCTTTTGATCCAACGGCACCCACAATTACGATGGAAGCTCCAAGAGAAGACACTTCGATAGTCGATCATTTCCAAAATGAAGACCCTTTAAGTACCGCCATACCGGGTATTCCGGGCGCAAGTGCCGGAATAGACGCAAGTGCAGGAATAATAGAGACCTCTCATGGAGAAGAGGCGCTCGGCGTAAAGATACAATACGAACATTAAAAACTACGACATGAATCTCTCCGAAGAACTAAAAGCACGAGGATACGCTGAGCAGTCATCTGCTTCACTTCTAACTATCCTCGGGAAAAAGCGCGGAGTGTATCTTGGTATTGATCCTACTGCAGACTCACTCCATGTGGGACACCTCGTGCCACTCATGCTCATGAAGCGTCTCGGCGATGCGGGGCACCGCACTGTATTTCTCGTCGGAGGCGGTACAGGAATGATTGGCGACCCGCGCGACTCCGGCGAGCGCGTGCTTCTTAACGAAAAGACCCTTGAGAAAAATAAACGCGCACTGAAAGCGCAACTCCAAGCGCTCATGGGAAAGAAGATAGAGCTCGTCGACAATGCCTCATGGCTTCTGAAGCTCGGTCTCATACCGTTTCTGCGCGATATCGGCAAACATTTCAGTGTCAATGAGCTTATAAGGCGCGATCTTATAAAGCGGCGACTTGATACGCCGGATGAAAGCATTTCCTTTACGGAATTTAGTTATAGCCTTCTCCAAGGTTATGACTTTCTCATGCTCTACGAAAAGGGGGTAAATATGCAGATAGGCGCGTCTGACCAGTGGACAAATATGCTCTCGGGCGTCGAGCTTATCCGAAGGAAAAAGAATGCCGAAGCGTTTTGCTTTACCTGTCCCATCATCACCGACGCATCCGGAAAGAAATTTGGGAAATCGGAAGGGAACGCAGTGTGGCTTGATGCCGAGAAGACCTCGTCCTTTTCTTTCTATCAATTCTGGCTCACGCTTCCGGATGAGGGCATTGAAAAGTATTTGAAGGTATATACGCTCATCTCGCTTCAAGATATAGAAAAATTAATGGAAAAACACCGCGCTGCCCCGAGAGATCGAGAGGCACAGGAAACGCTTGCGCGCGCGGTAACGGAACTAGTGCATGGTCCGGGAGCAACTGCGGCGGCGGCGGCGGCAACTGATGCGCTTTTTGGCGGTCGCTCGCTCGCTTTACTCTCACGCGAAGAACGTGCTGTACTGTTAGCCGAAGTACACACTCTGAAAACCGCGGTAGGCGCATCACTTATCGAAGTGCTTGCAGAATCTGGCTTAGCTTCCTCAAAATCTGATGCCCGCCGCCTCATTGAAGCAAAAAGCATCAGTATAAACAAAACGGGGGTATCTACGGGAGATGCGACGCTTGCTGCAACTGACTTTGACAAGGGCCTCGCGATACTGCGCAAGGGCAAGCGCGACGCCGTGATTCTTGTTTTGAAATAACTACCTATGCAGACAGAATGGGAAGCAACATTTTGGCCCATTGAGAAAGACGACATTCGAGCACGACTTCAAGATGTAGGAGCAACGCTCGTACGTCCTGAGAGACTTATGCACCGGGTGAATCTGTATCTACCCGAAGGTTCGACTTTCAAAGGATTTGCCCGCGTACGCAATGAGGGAAGAAAAATTACACTTTCCGTAAAAGATATGTCTGGTACGCGCATTGATGAACAAAAGGAGGCAGAAATAATCGTCAATAATTTCAAGGATGCTGAAGAACTTCTGCGAGCGCTTGGGTGCCGCGATAAAAACTACCAGGAGACGAGACGCGAGGAGTGGGAACTTGACGGAGTAGAGATATGCATAGACGAGTGGCCATTTCTTGAACCATTCGTTGAAATAGAGGGGGATTCTGAGGAGCAAGTCCGTACAAGTGCGAAGCGGCTCGGGTTCGTTTGGGAAGAAGCTCGTTTTTGCTCGGCGGATCGGCTCTACGCAGAGCGTTATGGGGTGCCGCATTCCTTCATAAACCAAGGAATTCCCCGCCTCACGTTTGAGATGGAGAGTCCGTTCAAAAACAAATGAAGTGTGTTATTATTCCGTCCGTACGCGTCGGTATCCAAGTGGTTAAAGGATAGTGGCTGTAAACCACTCAGCTATATGCTTTCGGAGGTTCGAATCCTCCCCGGCGCACCAAAAACAAACACCATGCGCTCCCGAGGGAGTGCATGGTGAGTATGAATTCCGCTTACGGAAGCTTGATCGGAATCGGCACATAGCGCTGCAGTGTATCGACGAGCGTGTCGCGCGCCGTTGGGCAGGAGACGGACGCAGTGTCTCCAGCATGCACTACAGACTCGACACGATCCGTTGCTGCGGCTTGTACGACGACAAATATAACAACCGTGGCAAGTATGAGCGCCAGTATGAGCGGAACGTCTTTGGAAACTTTACGGAGCATGACACTCCTCCTTCTAGGCGAGACCGGAGTGTCTCTGTATGTGGTATAGCAAGGCGCACGGTACGCGTCAACGGCGGGAGGGGGAAAGAAGAACGCCACAGTCTGATAAATCAGGACTGCGGCGTTCGTAGGCTTGAGTCGGCGCGGCTTATCCAATGCCGATGGGATTCCCGTGGTAGGGATCCATCGCGAGGCGGCGGCGTTCGTTGCGGAAAACGACGTGGCGAATGGCCAGGGCCATCCCTCCGAAAACGAGTCCAACTCCAGCGATCAGGTACAACATGGGCATTTCCCCTTTTTCTCACGCGAACCCCATAGCTCGCGTGGTTATAGTGATTCTAACATAGATGGGGAGAAAAACCATATACGGGCAATCTCTGACACTTGTTGATACACTTTTGCTTCTTCACTTCATCACTATAGCGGTCCGACCGGACATATAGAGTGGTGTCGCTCTTAAACGGAAATCACACATTCAGCACTACTTCGGAGAGTACGGAGACCCATTCATCGGCCTAGCCTAAGTGAGAAATAGTAACATCGTATGTCACTATATAGTGACATACGAT
>JBASFO010000005.1:0-8656 GCA_049653065.1 Minisyncoccia bacterium | reverse complement strand
TGACGTACGTCATAATAAAGTGATGGTATTTGCGCCTCTCTTTCAGGCACCAATTCTGTCTACTAAACCGGAAGAAATAAGTGTCTAGGATGTACCGACTGGGGTCAAAATGCCCCGTCCATTTACTGCGGAAGCGACATCACTTGTTTTACTGGCATCGGCCAGAATTCCCTGTCCGCTTGTGCTGCGAGGATGGTTACACGGACTTTTTTACTCTGCGGCTTGCGGTGGCTCGGGAGGAGGCGGCTCAGCAGGGGGTGGCTCTTCTGGTGCCGTTGGTTCGGGAGGAAGCGGATCCTGGGGCTCCTCAAGAGGCGCTGGCGGCTCTAGGGGCGGTTCTTCCGGCATAGTAGGTTCTACTGCCGTATCGGGAAGTGGGGGTGCAGGCGGAGGCTCTTCCGCCGGAGGTCCCTCCGTAGGCAGCGTAGTCTCACCGAGCACTTGACCTCCTGGACCTTCTTCAAGAGGTAGTGAGAGTGTACGAAGGAGGGGTGCTACGGGCGGCGCGCCAGAATAGGTAAGCAGGATTTGTATGCGTTCTTCATCGTGGTACTTGATACCCGGCGCGCCGTCATACTGAAATGCCGAGTAGACGAGCTCGACTTCACACTGTGCTCCTTCCGTAATTCCTGCACCAGACACTACAAAAAGCAGAATGTTCCAGGGAGTGAGATCGTCCGTAGGTGCACTCGCGAGCGCACTCACAGGAGCATCATAGGAAAAAGGTGGTGCAAAACCTCTGAGCTGCAATGCTGAGCAAAACGCAGGATTTCCTCCGACAACTCCTCGAATGGAGTAGGAGAAAGGGAGAATGTTTGCAATCGGCGACACGGTGGGAGTGAGCGCAAACCCTGCCACCTCACCAGGACCAATAGTCGCTTCCAGAGCTTCTTCAGGCGTAAGGATAAAATCAAGCGGTCCTGCTGCAAAGGTATTTCCTATAGAAGATTCAAGATCAGAAAAGTAGAGCATGGTCGCTTCGACGTTTGCGACAGCAATGGATACGGGAATAAGAAGCGCGAGAGCAAAAAATGCTGCGCCTTTTCGGAACCTAGCTCCGTGTTTTGAGTCAGAGTCACGAAGCACATACTGGATATACATATCCTGAAGCGGCGAGGTGCGGCCAAACACAATAGAGCCTGCAGTACGATTGGAGAGTGAGCGTGTGTCCCCGAAGCGCATATCAAGTACGGGCTCACACAGGTCATACAAAGAGGGGATGCTCGAGTCGCGCGCTGCTTCGCGCGTGCTGCCACTACCATCCTTCCCTTCTTGTCTTTCCTTTCGTGATCGTCTTGAGTTTCGGAGTTCCTCGAATATGCCGAGAAGCTCATAGAGGATGATGAGCGTCGCCGGCACACCTACCATGAGCGCAAACCCGAGCGGTTGCTTTGCAAAATCAAGCAGGTACCCGACGTAGGGTACAGAAAACAGCACGGTGCCTATGACATCGCGCGCGGCGACTGGCTCAGTGTCCGCCTCTTCGTTTGCATCTCCCTTCGTCTCAAAATAGGTTCTCCCTTGTTCCTGATAGGCACGCACGATACGGTGCGTGGTAGGCACCTGTACTGCGGTGTCTTCTCCAAAGGTGATGACATCGCCCACGCCATAGGAGTCGGAAGGTTGTATGACCACAATCCCGCCCGTCGCAATCGCAGGTTCCATCGAGCCTGACTTCACTATTTTTAGCTCTACCTGTCCGGGTATGGGGAGCACGGACGCAAGGAAAAGGGTCATCACACCCGCAAGGCCGATGATGAGGATGCTATAGAGCGTGGTTTGAAGAATCTTTGCCATACGTTAGTAGTGGAAACCGCTAAACCACCGAGGGAACGAAAACCGCCACGACCCGTACCAATTCTTCGGGGTGTTGCTATAGCTCTCCGTTTTTCTGCCACAAAACGTGATGTGACTTATGTCATGGAAATTGGTCGGATTCTGCGCCACCGGTTTCCATGCATGTATCGTTCCTGCCGTGCCGCCAGGGAATGTCTGTGTTTGAATCCCTTGTCCGCCGGTTTTCCCGACGACACCCCCCACTGCGGGGGTGGCAGTCCACGACACGGACTGTGCGGTGCCGAGCACAAAGAGGAGATAGGGGGAAAGTATAGAGCCATCAAGCACCCAACCACCCTGCCATTCGTACTTTGCTATCGCAAAGTCAAATCCAGCCGCCTTACATTCCTCGTCCGGTCCTTTGGGAGGGTCGTCTTCTTTTTTACAAACAAATTTCGGCTTGTCTTTGATCGGTTCCGCGCGAATGGAGACATCCACGCTCCACGAATCAGTTTGTGCTTCGTTCCCAATCGTCTCTGGGTCGCACGTCATCGAGCCGTTTGCATTCACGACGAGGTTCCCCGCGCACCAACACATGCCGACGTATTTTGTTTTGTTGACTTTGCACGATCCTCCATACGCCGAGTCTCCGATGATATAGGTCGTCTCGTCGAGAACGTCTCCCGCAGATTGCGTTGACGTACCAAAGAGTGCTTTTTCTTGTGGTGGCTCGTAGACTCCATCGCCGTCGTCAACCCATCCAAAGAATTCCGTGCCATCAAGCAGTTCCCCACCTGCTCCTCCCGGTTCTACTTCTCCTTCGGGCTCGTTCACACCATTTTCTTCGCTTTCAAGATTCTTGAAATCAAGACACATCCATGCATCTTGATTTTTCACATGCATGGAGATGACATTACAACCGAAATCCCCCGGTTTTATATCGTCATAATCGAAGAAGTGATCGGCATAGGGATCGAGGTCCTTGAGCGCCCACGTTGCAGAGGGGACGGGTACGCCGTTGTACCACGCCTTACTATCGATTTTGAGATTAATGCCGTTGGTCGCAAAGGTCGTGCCGATCGCTTCGCCCCCGACACTCGCAAGCACTCCCACCCCACCGACAAGAGTGAGGAGGAGTAGCAAGCGGAGTGCGAGCGAGAATTTCATGGATCGCTCAAGGGGGCGCAAGGCGACTACGGCCCGTCTTCGTTACTCGTGATAATACAGCTGATAGCCTGACCCTCATCCAGAGTCGCCGTGCCTCCGAGAATGAGAGGACACTCGGGGTCGCCTGAAATAGTTGCTGTGTAGCCTGGTACTGCGTCTTGCGAAATGATGTGCGGCGCGTTTGAGGTAACCGCAATCGAGCTTGCGTGCGGAACAAGTATGCCGTCCACACGCATCTTGTAGGCCGCGGGGGATGCATTCGGATGTGCCGGATTGTCATTTTGTACTACGCTCCTCAAGGTTATATTGCTTGGCAAATCGTCATTCGTGATCGTGCAGGACTTTTCTTCTCCTGCAGCAAGGGTGATGCTTCCCTCAGAATTACACTGACCACTGAAAGACGCTTGGTAGCCTTCAACGCCAGTTTCAAAGACAGTGTAGACTCCTGGGACAACCGTGGTAGTCACACCTGACGTGACGGGTGTTGCAACGATGCCATTGTCAATGAAGAGTTGGAAGTCAGAGATGATGTTGTTGCCGTTGGTGTTGTTTACTACGCTTTTGATGACGGTGATTTTTGCAAGACGCGGCTCCTCTCCATTACACGTGAAGGTGCTGTTGTGCCGAGCCTGCACGACGCGAAACGCGACATCAAGCGTCGCTCCGTCTGTCTGTGTGAGGTTTCCGAGTCCCGTACCGTCGCAATTGACCCCCGGATCAATCGAGGGGTTTTGTCCCTGTCCTGCTAGCACTGGGTCAAGCGTGAGATTCCCAAAGCACCATGCTTTTCCAAGATAGCGGGTCGTGTTCCCCGGAATGGGCCCAGGAGTGGTGGTCGCCCACACATTGTGAGTTGCATCTGCGAGCGCCACAGAGAATGGCGTGGTGGTAGCGAGGTTGTAGAGCGTACGCACACCATCAGAAATAGTCTCTTCTCCTACTTCGTACACATTGTCACCATCATCTGCCCACCAGAAGAATTGGAGATTCTGTGCGAGCTCTCCGTCCCACGTGTTGTTCACGTCTTCAGGAACATCAGGAACTCCAAGCTCCGGTTCAGTTGACGAGCGATCGTCGTTACTCGTGAGTGAAATGTCCATACATGCGTACGCATCATTCGTGTTCACATGGAGAGATATGGTGTCCTCGCCCTCATCGTCCGGCTTCAAATCTTGAAAGTTGAAGAAGAGCAGGCCCTTATCAAGGTCGCTCGGAGCAAATGAAGTTGAGCACGCCGTTCCGGGCTCCGGGTACGCCGCAGTTCCCTGCCAGAGGTAGATTGGACTTTCTAGGCTACCCGTTTTCGTACACTTATTGCCGTTGTAGTAGCTTTCGTTATCTACCAGAAGGTCAATGGCACCTGCGGTGAAGGTGTTCCCCGCCGAGACTTCTGTGTCGGAGAAAAATGCGCCTGTGGAACCAAACATGATCACGCCAACGGAGGCGAGAATCACAAACGCGCTCATAAGTATGCGATGCATGGTGTGGGTAGTAAGAATTTAATGTGTGCGTACGCTGTGCCTGCTGCGCTTGCCCCGTAGCTCATGCCTTAAGGACATGTGCTACGGGGGTTCCCCTCACAGCTTGCCGAGCACCTTCAAGATTCGTTGAATGTGAAGATGCTTCGGTGTAGCTGTAAACGAACTTTTCTTTCTTTCTACACCTTCTCCTACCGCGAGACGGTGCTTGGCCCACCCGACTCCACCAAAGTGAAGTCGAGTACGGCTAGAGATGAACTAGGTTCCAGGAGAAGGAGGAGGTATAACTGGAGAAACCGAGTTTGTGATTACACAGGTCGGATTCACTCCAGCAACAACATTCATCGTTCCTACGCCAGTATCTGCAACCTCAGTACAACCTCCGCTAAATGAAGCGTTGAAGGTTACATCAGCCGGAATCCCAGAATAGACTTCGAAATTGAGTACACACCGATCGGGAGACCGGGCGTCGCAACATTGTCAGTTACCAACGTTGCTCCTCCTGGACCCGTAATGGTAAGTGCGAAGTCAGTAACATCAACTCCTGCGATTTGATCGCTGGTAAATGTCACAACTTTGTCAACCGTTACCGTTGCAGTCTCTGGAGCTATCCTTGGATTACACTGGAAAGCAGCATTGTGACGAGCCTGTTCTGCTCGAAACGCAACATCGAGACGTACACGGTCGGTTTGTGCTTCGTTTCCAATAGAAGCACCGGAACATGTGTATCCGCCGTCAGTCGGCTGGCCAGGTATCTGGTTCCCATCGTTGTTGCCTGCCGGACTTGTGGCACCAAGTGTGTTATTAACTGGGGCTGCCGCAATCGGACCAAAGCACCACGCCTTACCGATGTAGAGGATCTCGGCTGGATCATCCGTCAAGATTGGCTGGCCTGGCGTACCGAAGATGTTCTCGTCGGCGTCAGCAAGAGCGACGTGTGCAGTGTTTCCTACACCAAGCGCGCCAAGCGGCCCGGCAGGAAGGGCTGTTTCGTCGTCTTCAAGCACGTTGTCGCCATCGTCCGCCCACCAGATGAAGTTGATTTGCTGGGCGAGATCTCCGTCGGCGTTCGCCGCAGGAAGATTGTTTTGACATGTTAAGCCTTCAGCGTCTGTTTCTGGCTCATTGCAATCCACATCGTCGTTTTCGGTGAGGGTTACATCGGCACAGAGCCATGATTCATTGTCGGTCACATGGAGCGAGATAGTGTCCTCTCCATAGTCACCGGGCTTGAGGTCGTTGAAGTTGAAGAACAAACGGCCTGCTTCAAGAACGAAATCGGTTTCAACGACCTGTGTCGTTTCAGGATTGTCTCCAAGCACTGGATCAATGTCGAAGTCCAAGGACCACGATGTTCCCGGATTCAACACACCGTTGTAGTAGGACGTGTTGTCGATACCAAGATCGATTGCTCCTGCGGTGAATATGTTATTCCTCGACACTTCAGAGTCACTGAAGAACGCTCCCGTAGCGCCCATGACACCGGCGCCTACAGCGACGACGAGGGCGAGCGAGAGAAGAATGCTTCTTTTCATGTAATTTTAGTAAGTTATTCCTAAGAAAGCACCTTTAGTAATGCCCGTTCGGGCAGAGGAACACCCCACTTTCTCCGCTCAAATGAAGCTAAATGGTAAATGGTTTAGATATATTTAGTTTTCGGCGGGAAGCACTGCGATGCTCTTCAGCCCGTTTGGGTTGCCCGTACGCCGTTGACGAACTATTCGCCTAGTGCGCACTAATTGCATGAATACCACAACAACGTTGCCGCAGTCGATATGGGGATAGTGGGGATAGTGGGGATAAAATGTGCCGTATATAAAGGACTCTCTCAAAGTTCATTGTCCTTGTCCTCTCTTAGTCCTAAAGATACTACGTAGATACAGTGCATCCCTCGGACACGAGCAAATGAAACCAGGTATTCAAAAGGTAATCCCTCCACTGAGCAGCTAGAACCTGAGAAAAGTGACCTCTTCCCCCATCACTTTATTATAGCAATCGTCATAATAAAGTGATGGATACATTCTTCTCAGAAGGACCGAGGAACTGAAAACTAAAACCTGGTGGCTTTGTTTTACTGGTATCGGCTAGAATGCCCCGTCCGCTTGTGCTGCGAGGATGGCGACACGGACTTTTTCACTCTTTCTCCTTCTTCCCTGCCGCGAGAGCAATTATCACGAGACTCACCACCACATACGCACCACTCACCCATTTAAAAAAGGTCTCAGGATCAGGGGAGATGTAGTCAAATCCGCCAGACCCCTTATAGGTAGCAAAAATAAGGGCAATTATGGGCGTAGCCCATATCGCAAACTTCTTCCATGCCCGGAAAGATTTCGGAACAAAGAAAAGAATAAGAGAAACTAACGCCAAGGCACCCATTCCATAATAAAATGCACTTCCTATCCTTTCGTAGAAATTAATACATGATGCTTCAGTAATAGTTTGATTGAAAATGCAGATCCCGAACTCAATAGAGTTCATGAAATAATATCCAAGCAGTGTTCCGAGAAGAAATAGGATAAAAAGTCCTCCAGAAAACAATCTAGGTTTCATGTAGTGATTATAACTCACCTTCTATCTGCTCTAGGAGGTTCAAGATAGCTTCTGCATCAGCACTCGATATCCTGCCCTTCTCGGTCTTTTTTATGACTTTCTTCTCGAGATTCATTATGACTTGAGAAGCTTTCTCAGATTTCTGCTTTGCTATCTTCTTTTCTATCTTTTCCACTCTCTTTAGAAGCTTTTCTCTGAGTTTCTCCTTGATATCAAGGCTCTCTATCGTGGCTTTCAGCGACGCGATGAGCTCTGAAAGAGTCGGGGGAGGCACATACCCGTCCGGAGCCACTACAGAGTCTCCCTGCCCATCGCCATTGCTATCAATTTCTATAAATACTGTATCGACTACGGCAGTATCAATTACAAAGTCAGCTGTGGTAGAGGGAGTAACAGGGATATCCGTATATGAAACCTCTGGAATCACCGCATCGTTTGAGAAGGTACCTACCTCCAAAGTCGCAGGACCCGTACCAGTACCCTTAAACACAAAGTCGTACTTTCCACTCTTTGGAAGGAATAGGTAGAAATCTTCCCCAGAAGCGATGAAGGTACTCTCAGGAATCCCCTCCTCTATAGGTAGAGTCTCGGCGGTCAAATCTTGATTTGGATTTATGCCCGTGAAATTACCAGACATATCATATGCTCCTAAAATAACTGGAGACTTTGTTGATACTAGTAATTGATCTTCTAGATTGCCAGGGTCTGGTTTCTGAACCGAGATATATTCATTCTGCACCGCTTCATTCGTGATAATTGAAGAAACGAGTGTTTGTATTGGTCCAGCACCTATTAAGTTCCTGTGTTCGTGATTTGATGTATCAGGTAACGCATTATATGCAGGAAGATTGAAATAATACTTTTCAGAAGTATTAGACGAGACTGCGCTTGGGTAGACAACTGTTTGATCTCCTTCAACCGTAAAGTCTGCTTCATAGCCTTGGAATACAAGGTGTTTGTTTTTGTATTCAAGCCCCTTCAACGTCGGAAGGCCCCAACCCGCAATTTGTACGACTCGGATGTGTGCAGGAAACACATAGGAATCGAGTAAATCGTGAAGTGCATCGGCATTTGAAAGGAGATCGCTTCTCACTACTTCAGGGATGGCGAGGTTGGTGGGCTCTGGAGAAACTCGGAGCACTCCTGTGCCCGTCATAAATTCAGAGAACTCCCCATAGGTGTCCGTGGTCGCGCCCCACCGATTCCTCCACACCTCTGTAAACGCGGCTGATTCACTGAACTTCAACACCGGATCAACTACCTCAGAGAAATACCGTTCCGAAGGGAGAAGCGAGTATGCGGTCTCCATATCCTGCCCTATCGCCCTTGTAACATGGGAACGAGAAAAGAGATCCATGGCGAGGGTCTGGTGTCCGTGCAAAAGCGTTGCGGCCGCTTGCGGGGTACCAAGCTGGGGAGTACCCACCATCACAAAGCTCTCGATAAGGTGTGCTTTTCCTTCTGCTTCAAGTTTCTGAATAAGGAGCTTCCCCAATAGGCCACCCATCGAGTGCGCGACTATGGTCACCTTTCCACTCTTTGAATCGTTTGCGAGCCGCTCGATTTCATCGACAAGTTTTAATTGCGTAGAGGAATCAAACTGTTCTGAACCCTCTGCTAGGGTTCTCTGAAGTGGAAGCCGCCAATCATACGCATAGGGTGTCCACGCATTGATAGTGCCC
>JBASFO010000004.1:0-6686 GCA_049653065.1 Minisyncoccia bacterium | reverse complement strand
GATATACTTCGCACAATATATCTTTTGCGAAGTACTGCCCGGGGCCAAAGGCCCCTACAGTACTTCGCAAAAGATCGGAGCGATTGTGCGTAGTTCCCCCTTTCTGGAACGTATGCACAATCGCTTTTGCGAAGCATTTCCCTGATATTTCTCCTCTCCTCCTCTGTCCTCCCTAACTCCTAAACCCTAGTGGCTCTCTTCCTAGTTCATCCCCTTCCCCACTCTTCTATAAAATCAGGGAAGTCCCGCGTATCCGAGAAATAGAGATACAACCCATACAGTGGGCCATTTTCTACCTCGCAGGGGAGAGGGATCAAGAATAGTGTGAGAAGAATATTCTTTTAACCCTTACCTTCTTTCGGTTCTCCTTCTCCGTCCATCCCCTGTACTATTGGTATTATTGTATATTCTCCTGAATCATTGAGTACAGGGCGGTATCCCATATTCTCAAGTGCGCTTTCAAATGATCGCTGCATCTCTGGTGTCTCGGCAGCAGAGAAACCTTCAAGACTGTTAATAAGTTCTGGATTACGAGCCAGTTCTCGTAGAGTCTCAGTATCCGATACCATCTCATCAATGTGTGCATCAAATCCAGTAGTCCTCCTCTCAAGTTCATCGGTTGCCGCTTTTGTTTCTTCTTGTATCCCTCTCAACTCTTCTCTACGAGCGAGTCTCTCTTGTGCAAGTGCGCGCACAGAAGGACTCCCAATTCTTGACTGCACCTCAGGAGTCTGGATTGCAGCACCAAAAGCAGCAAGTGCTGCTATCATTCCGGTAAATTTCTTAAACCAGCGTACAGGAAGGGGTTTCTTTAAAGGAAGCGGTGCTCTGGAGTCTACTCTCACTTTCTTCATTATTGCCTGGTTCTCCTCTCTCTCTTCTAACACTGCTCGTTTTTCAGGAGACATAAAAGCCTTCCCTAGCTGCGTTATTGTTTCCAAATCTGTAGGAGGCTTTTGGTTTTTGTATTTCTCACGAAGATACGCTGCTCGACGACGTGCTCCTTCTCTTATGTTTGCGCTTTTAGCACTTTCAAATAAGAGACCGAGATCCTGTGCGTACACCGGTCTTTTTCTTTGTGGTTTTTGCGAAGGAAAAGACTCAATACCATCTGTCGGTTTATTTACCACTTTAAGTTCAGGAGATGGCTTACGCTTCTGTGCTTCGCCTGCACTAGGATTATTACCAAGACCTTCTGATACGTTCTGAGATCTACGGGGGCGGCTCATATAAGTCTATTATAATACTCGTATGTCATCTGTCAAGTTTTCGCACTATCACTTTCCCCGAGGTGCCGTGTAAAGTGCTTTTTTATGGTCGCGTCGAGCGCGCGGTTAAAATCTATCGCGTGCTTTGGCGAGAGAATAATCTCTGAAAGAAGCTGACCGTTCGGGGTGGTTGGCCGCACATACGCAAACTGGATAATGACTGCATCGTCGGAGACGTTTACCTGAGTGGCATTGCTAAACGCGGGTCGTGCGTCAGAAGGTATGGCAATTGCGATGGGTTTACGCTCTTCCATAAGTGTTACTTTTTAAAGCCTGGAAACGAGAAAGTGGAGATAAAATCATTCCACCACGCAGTAATGTAGTCCAATCCTATTTCAAGTGACGAGACCAGAAACTCCATGTTGTCCTGGTTCGTGGGGTTGTCTACGAGGGCGCGGAGCGAAATCCCGAAGAATGAGAGCGCGAGGAGGCCGATGACTATCCATACAATGAGCTTTGCGATATCCATACTCTAAAGTATAGCTCTCGAGAGGGCACTGCGGAAGACAGGAGTGGGCATAGCGTAGAATGCGTCCATGACTGACCTCAAAGCAGCACTTTTGCATTTTAGAAAGGCTGATCCCTTGCTCTATAAAGCCGCAGTACGGATACAAAAGACTCTTGTACCTCGGAAAACTCCCCCGGCTGCCGGTCGATTGTTTGCCTCGCTCGCCGAGTCCATCGTTTCTCAACAGCTCTCCGTCAAGGCAAGTGACACGATATGGGGACGATTGAAAAAGGTGTGCGGAGGTAGAGTAATGGCTGAATCTGTTCGCGCTACTTCTCTCACTGCATTACGGCGTTCGGGACTTTCAAACGCAAAAGCAAAGACTCTGAAAGAACTTGCAAAGGCGGTAAAAAATGGATTGCACCTCCCTGCCCTGAAGAAAAAGACTCCAGAAGAAGCAACCGAAGCACTCACAAAGATTTGGGGCATTGGTCCCTGGACCGCAGAAATGTTTCTCATGTTTGGGCTTGGTCATCCCGATATATTTTCTCCGCGCGACCTAGGGCTCGTGCGCTCGATGGAGACGCTCTACGGTCTTAGAAATCCTTCTGTGAAGCGTCTTGAAACCATTGCGCTCACGTGGTCGCCGCATCGCACTCTCGCCTGCCGTATCCTCTGGAGGGTCAGAGACTCAAAGAGTCAATAAGTTGGTGTAGAAATTGCTATACAAAAAACAAGGTCGCATTATAACACATAAAGACTTCTAAGGCGTCGCCTTAGAAGTTACTTGAGGGTTGAATTCGGGTTACGTGACATTGACAGACATACTAAGATATGCCAATATGAAGACCTTTCCAACCTGGAGGAAGTGGGATGACTGTTGTTTCAAACCATCAAATCTTCATTTTCAAGACATCTGCAGGCAGCTTCGAAGCACACGGCGACGTGCGTTATTCTGCACTCTCTGCGGAGGAGCTGGGTGAAAAAACCCTTGAAGTGATCGAGCAGGTGGACTTCGTACAAGATCAGTATTTTGAATTTCATTTCAAGACGCCGATGGATATACGATTCCGCCCAAACTGGGGCTTCACCCGCTACATCGACTTGAACGAAGAAGAGAAGGAGAAATTCTGGGAGGCCATCAGAGGCTAACCTCAATACGTCCCGGAGAAGTCTTGACTTCGTCGGGACTTCTTCATTTCCCTGCCTCGTTTACAGGTACGACATGGGATTAAGGTACGCATCCCGCGGAGCGACAGGAATCTTTGCCGAGGCGCAGGGCGAGGTGGCGCCCCGAAAAGCCGCGAGAGAGGAGATTTGGAGGCCCTGGGAGGCGTACACCGCAAAGTGCAGGTGCGGGCCGGTCGCATAGCCCGTCATGCCTGAATATCCGACCACCGCTCCTGTTCCTACGCTCTCCCCCTTAGTGACACTAATTGAAGAGAGGTGCGAGTAGAGGGTTGAGAGACCGTTTGCGTGCGTCACTACCACCCACTTGCCAAAGGAATAGCAGCCGGGTGTTGCGTCCGTGTTTCCGGTATCGAGCACCGAGCCTCCCAGCGCCGCTTCAATTGGTGTGCCGGTGGGCGCTGAGAAGTCTACGCCGTTATGACCCGAGCCGTTATATACCTGGGGATTTGCGGTAGAAAATGAGGTATTGCCAAAGTACTGCGTGATGCACTGGCTGTTCCCGAGCGCGCCCTCTTTAGAACGGCATCCCTCCATATAGGAATTTGAGAAAGGCCATTTGAGGACGCCAGAACCGGCAGAGGCAATCGCCGTAGGATCAATGATGGTCATGAGTGTGTCTTCAAGAGCGCGGAGTTCCGAATCGAATTCTTTTTGTTGTCGTCGCTTCTCGGCAATGAGTGCCTGATACTCGGCTTCTTTTGACTGGGTCGCCGACAGGAGGTTTTGCTTTTCAGCACGGTTCACATCGAGGGCCTTTTTCTGGTTTCCCAAATCTATACCTGCAGAGGAGAGCTCAGACTTTGTTTCGACCACTGAGCTATGCTGTTTGGCGAGCGCTGACTTTGCAACCGAAAGAAGCGATGCGTGGGTGTAGAGCGCTTCGGAGAGCGCGGAGAGGTTATCAACGGCGATCCATGTTTCCGCTAGCTTGTCTGTTGCAAGGATTTGTTCTATGAGTGACACGTCATCCGCGCTATCAATAGCGCGCAGCGCGGCCGCCACTGCGGCTCTATCAAGCGCGATGGATTGCTCCTTATCACCTATATCAAGAGAGAGCTGGGAGAGTTTCAGCGTCGCAGCGCTAATCTTCTTTTGTATATCTTGTATTTGCGCTGCAGTCTTCTGGCGAGACACATCAAGCGTGCTGATAGCTCCCTGCAAGGTTTGCTTTTCCCCGGCAAGCGTCGTGAGCTGGCGCTCATACGCGGCTATTTCTGCGTCGAGCTTTGCGCGCTCTCGGGCGATATCGTCTATTTGCTCTTGGATCTGGTCAATCGAGTCTGCAGAGGTCCCTTGGGGCGCTACAAAGGGGGAAAGGAATATAAGCGCTACCACTAGTGCGCCGATGAGAACAGTACGACTCATTAGTTACAGTATAACAAGAGCCGCGCGGATACGGGAGAGTGCCTCATCGCGTCCCAGGATATAGATGAGGGTGAAGGGGTCGGGGGACTTTGGAAGGCCCGAAAGCGCGTAGCGGAGCGGCCACAGAGATGCTCCCCTACCTCCCTTCCGAGCCGCCTCAGCGTCCTCGGCGTAGGGCATGAGCTCAGTTTTTATCTCTTCAGGAAATTCGAGGCTCTTGAGGTCTTCAATAAGTGATGCAAAGCCTTCGAGAGCCTTTTTGGTAAATCCCTCTGCCTGTGTGGATGCTTTCTCGGTGAGTACGGCGGAGTCTAGTGTGGGTGTACTAAAGAGGCACGAGAGCTCGGTTTCAAGGAGTGCGCGTGCTTCGCCAAAAGTCTGGGCACGCTCTTTCAAGAGTGATACGGCCTTTGCGAGCCGCGCATTCTCCGAAGCCGCGAGTGCGCCGCGGGCGAGGTACTCCTCGTCGGAGAGTTTCCGCATCCACCGTTGGTTTACGCTTTTAAACTTCACCATATCAAACACGGCTCCGGCTTTGTGCACGCGCGCGAGGTCAAATTCTTGCACGAGTTCGACAAGCGAGAAATCTTCTCTCTCATCTCCCGGGTTCCAGCCAAGAAGCGCAAGGTAATTCACCACAGCTTCAGGGAGAAATCCTTCTGCTTGGTACTCGGAGAGCGACACCGCGCCGTGACGCTTTGACATCTTTGACCGGTCGCTCGCGAGGATGAGCGGCAGGTGTGCGTAGATGGGTCGGGGCGCACCAAGCGCTTCTTGTATGAGAATTTGCCGCGCAGTGTTTGAGATATGATCTTCTCCACGAATTACATGGGTTACGCCCGCATCCATGTCGTCGACCACGACGGCAAAGTGGTAGAGGGCGTCCGTGGGAGAGCGGGCAATGACAAAGTCGCCAAGGTCCCCCGTATGGGTGTTGATGGGTCCGCGAATAGCGTCCTCAAAGATGACATCGGTACCGGGATTGCGCAGGCGCACCACCTCTACTTCGCGCGATGGGTCGTCTTTGGCAGGTTCTTTTGAAATATACGCATGATCACTCTCGATAATCTTTTTGAGAAGTTCTGTGTACCGTGCCGTATGCTCGCTCTGACGTGAAAAAGAATCCCAGGAGACACCTAGCCAGGAAAGCCCGTCCGTTATCTCTTTTTCAAACTCTTTTTGACTGCGCGCGCGATCAGTATCCTCACTACGAAACACCACCGTACCGCCATGCTTTTTTGCAAAGAGATAGTTAAAGAGCGCCGTGCGCGCGGTTCCTATGTGGAGTCGCCCGGTTGGCGACGGAGGTATACGGGTAACCACACTCATTACTTCCCTAGTATGCCGGACAAAGAGATTCCGTTCAAATCCTTTCGGCAAACCTCGTTCGACACCAGAGGCACAGGAACGGCCGAGATGCGAGGCGCGGGGAGAGACGCGGAGCGAGCCGTATTCAAAATACGGTGAGCGAGCATCGAAATCCGCAACAATGCAGGCTTGCCTATTCCTATACCTCTGGTGCCAGCGGTTCGTGCGAGAGGCCTATCGAGAGTATCTCCTCCGCCAGTATCTTGCCCGCTTCGGGATTCGCAAAGCTCGCGGCGGAGCTACTCATGCGTGCGCGAAGCGCCGCATCGCCAAGTATCCGGCGCACCTCGGAGACGAGGAGATGCGATGAGAGATTGGTTTCTTCTACGACCTCTGCCGCCCCCGTCGAGGCGTAGCTATAGGCATTCGTGCGCTGATCGTGGCTTATTTCCTCAGGAATGGGAATAAGAAGTGAAGGCTTCCCCCATAGGGCGATTTCTGCGACGGTAGTCATACCCGCGCGCGAAATCACGAGGTCTGCGGCGCCTGCAGCGCGGCGCAGGGCGAGCGCCGAGAGGTACGCAAACGGATGATAACGGTTTATGAATGCGGGTACCTTCTCAAGCATAAGATTTGCAAGAGAGGATGCTTCTCTCAGATGATCTTTGCCCGTCTGGTGAATGATATTTCCAAGCGTTACAAGCTCGGGGAGTGCGGATGCGATAACCTCATTGATGCGTTTTGCGCCGGAGGAGCCACCGAGCACGAGAATAGTCGGTACGGAAGGGTCAAGACGCAGTTCCTCGCGTGCACCCTCTTTTTCAATGCGCATGACTGCCGCGCGTATGGGAATACCAGTGCGTGCCACCTTGCCTTGTGCCTTAGCGCCAAAATACGCCGCAGTTGAGTCAAAAGTAACGGCGATACGCCTTGCATACGCACTTGCGAAAAGGTTTGCGCGGCCGGGCTTCACGTCTGATTCATGAATGAATACCGGTATACCAAGCGTTGCTGCTGCCAGAGTTACGGGTACTGAAGCATAGCCACCTTTTGAAAAAACCACATCGGGGTAGAGCGTGTAGAGCGTCACGAGAGCAGAGAAATAC
>JBASFO010000003.1:0-4042 GCA_049653065.1 Minisyncoccia bacterium | reverse complement strand
GGCAAAGTCAATGTGCCCGGGAGTGTCTATGAGATTTAAAATATAGGTTTGTCCTTTGCTACGCTCAGGACCGTCGGCCTGCCCTTCGCTACGCTCAGGACCGCGCGGATGGTACACCATCCGCGCGGGTTGCATTTTGATAGTTATACCCCGCTCCCGCTCCAGATCCATTTTGTCGAGCACCTGGTCCCGCATCTTTCGCTCAGGAATAGTACCGGTACGCTCAAGAAGCCGGTCCGCAAGGGTGGATTTTCCGTGGTCGATGTGCGCAATTATACTGAAGTTTCGTATATTCATATCAGAATCTCATCGGTGTATGCGAGCTTGTTCCACTTCCCTAGAGCATGTGCAAAACCCGTCAGATGCAAGGCGCGGGACGAGGATTTCTGGAGGCGTACTCCTCGTACGACGAAAGAAATCCGAGGAACCGGCAACGCAGCAGGTGACGGTTGCACATATGCTCTAGCTTTAGGTACCTGAACGATCATGAAGTACTGGTCCTGAGGGAGTAAGCGCTTTAGAAAAGGTACTCTTCCGCAGAGACTCATACAGATCTCTAAATTCACGGTTCTCAAGAAGCGCCAAAACCGCTGCAGAAGCTGCAAAACCCACCATACCTGCTGCCGCGCCCTGCGTAAAGACTGCAAAGAAACTCGTGAGTGGAGCGATATTACCCATTGCAGCAAGCAGTCCGTACGCGGCCGTACCCCCCACAACGCCCGCCGCAAGTCCATCAAGAAAGGGTCGTACGTATTCTTTACTGACCCCTGGTGCAACTCCCTGAAGCGCGAGAAGCGTCAAGCATCCCATACCAAGTTGGCCGAGCGTCGCGCCAAGTGCGACGAACACCACGAGTGAACCGGGAACATCTTCTATGCGAAGCAGGGTTTCCACAAAGTATCGAAGCTCAGGAATTGTAGTAGCAAGAGAAAGTAACCCGACTGCCGAGCCTACAGAAATAGCAAATCCCGCAATTTGGATTCCAAGCGGGAGCCATGAACGACGCGCCGCATAGAATGCGCGTGAAGCAAGCAAAAAGATGCTTTGCGCAGTGAGCCCCACGACGAGTACGGCGAGAAGCGCAGCGGTGAGTCTGGTCGCGTCCCAATCAAACGCACCGCTACCATAGAGGGCACGTACCAGGTGCGCACGGAGCACAATGGTGAGAATCGCAATAACGGTGGACCAGAAAATAAGGTGGCGACCTGCAGCAGAAAGCGTAGTTTTAAATGCATCACTCTTTCCTTTGTTGGCTTCTTCAGATAAAACAGGAAATGCAGCAGTGGCGTAGGATGCGCCGATGAGCGCCAGAGGTACGGCCTCCAGATTTCCGGCGAGTGAGAGGAGGCCGATGCTTCCCTCGTAGGTACGAGAGGCAATCACAGCAAGGACGAGCGTGGTCACCGCTCCCATGGAAAGTGCGAGAGAGCGCGGTATAGACTCACGTACCACTGACCCCATGAGGTGCATAGACGGGAAAACGAAACGGGGGAAAAGGTGGGCGCGCACGACCGTAGGAATGTGAATCAAGAGGTGAAGGCTCGCACCTACCACAACCCCCATACCAATACCCAAAAGACCATAGAGTGGATAGAGAAAGAGTACGCCGGCTATGATACCGAGATTGTAGAGTACCGGCGAGAGCGAGAAGAGGAGAAAGCGACGCTCCACCTGCGACACACTGGTCAGAATGCCCGAGAGTCCGAGAAGAAGTGGCTGAAGCAGAAGCACTCGTGAGAGGAGGATGAATGCGTCGGCGTGTGATGAGGCTATGAGATTCGGGAAGAGCGCGGCAAGCACGTCCCCCATAAATATCCACAAGACGGCACAGAGTACGCCGCCTCCTATGAGGAGAAATGAAGATGCGTGGGAGAGAAGCTCGCGTGTCTTTTTCGTATCGACTCCCGCAATCCTCGGAATGAGTACATACGCAGACACCAGAGACGCTACTAAGGCGAAGACGAGATCGGGAACTTTAAACGCCGCGTAATACACATCGAGGAGCTCACCCGCGCCAAATGCGTCCGCAAAGAGTCGATCCCGGAGGAGCGCGAGTATCTGTGAGACCAGGGTGAGCCCCGCCAAGAGATACGCCGCTTGGTGTAGACTTTGTATCGGCTCTTTGAGGCTCCGTACTGAGGACTCGAGGGTGCGAAGGAGTCCTTGGACCATTGTTCTCGGTTAGGACGCCGAGGTCGGGGTTTGCTCGGGCGCAGTCTCGGGTACTACTACGGGTACCTGGTTTGGTTTTGGCTCCGGTTCGGAAACGGGAGGTTGCGGAATGCCAAGGGTGCGAAGTCGTGCCGGAGGAAACGGATTCTTATTCTTCTCGAGTTCTGCGATGTCTGCAGCGACTGCCTGTGCGTTTTCTGGAGAGAATGCAGCAACGGCGCGGAATTGCTCGAGTGCTAGAGCATAGCGCCCCTGTGTCGCGTGGAGTGCACCGAGGAAGAAGCGTGCATTTGCATACTGCGGATTAAGCTCAACCGCGCGCGAGAGAGCGGCAATAGCGCCCGCCGTGTCTCCCGTTCCAGAGCGGAGCAAGCCAACCTGGAAGAGAACCGCAGGTTCGTTTGGCGCAAAGTACGCGGCTGCTTCTGCGGCCTGGAGCGCTTCGGCCGCTTTGCCGAGCTGTATCTCAAGCTGGGAAAGAAGCAAGATCGCAGGTATGTAGTCGCGTTTCTTTCCGACGGACTCGAGGAGACGCTCCTCGGCAGCAACGCCGTTCCCCGCACCGATTTCAAGCTGACCGAGCACATAGGGCAAGACCGGACTCGTGGGATTTTGTGCGAGCGCGCGTTCGAAGGCCTGCTTTGCACTCTCGTACGCACCTTCGATTCCCAGTGTGGCAACACTTTGATACACGGTCGCAAGCACTACCCAGTTTTGATAATCATTGGGGCCTGCAGTGGTTGCCGCAATACCTGCATTGATGCTTTCTGAGAGCGCTCCCTGGAACTGCTGCTGCGCAGTCGAGGGTGCAAGCGTGGTGTCGTTTGCAATCCGACGCATTCGTTCAATACCAATAGCGGTTTGTAATTGGTAGGTACGCTCGGTAGGCGCGAGCGTGAGTGAGCGTGTGGCAGCTGCCGCAGCTCCTTCCACATTTCCTCCCGAGAGCGCTTGTGCCGCTTCAGCGTACGCTGCAGTACCGAGTGCGCGCACCACCACGACGTATACGCCACCCACTGACGCAAGGAGCATAAGGGTCATGAGGAACACAATGGCAAAGCCTAAACGGGGATTCTTTGCAAAGACAATACCCCAATCAAGTCTTCCCCTTCCAAAGCGAAGCGATGAGATGAACACGCCAAGGAAAAGGAATCCTACGGCAAGAACCACGGGACCGGGAGAACCGAGGAGCGCCGCTATGAATACATACGCCGCACCCGTAAATGACGCGAGCGAGACAAAGCGCAGCATGGGCTCAGAGGGAAGGCGAAAGAGGAGCGCACGTATTCCTACATAGAGGAATAGCCCGAGAAGCACAATCCACGCGATGATGCCCATCAAACCCGTGGTGACAAAGGACGTAGGGATATAGCCAATTCCTGATACGAAGTCAACATTCCAGAAGATAGTGTCATTTAGGGAGCGATCACGGTGAAGGAGCCACTGCTCGCTAAACGTGCCGGGACCAGAGCCAAAGACTGGAGAGGAAGCAAGGGTGTGGCTTCCTACGGAGAACGTGGCTTGCCAGGAGGGACGTACATCAAGCACATTTATCCCAAGCGAGGCTGCAAACGCGTTCCCAATCGTAGAACCTCCTATGAGGAAAAAGAGCGAGACGAGCAGTGTAACAAGCGGAGCGCCGAGAAATCCAGACTCACCCGGTGCGTAGCCCGCATCCTCGTCAGAGGGAAGGGTCGATACCCCCTCTAGATCAGCGTCATGTCCCCCTTGGCGACGGCGCATTACTGCTTCAATAAAGAGAGCAAGAGAAACAAGGGCAACGAGAATCCACGCCAAGGCAGAGTTCACGAGGGCAAGCACCGCGAGAGAGAGCACCACTCCCACAAAGAGAACGAGCTTCCATTTCCCG
>JBASFO010000002.1:0-3081 GCA_049653065.1 Minisyncoccia bacterium | reverse complement strand
AAGCAGTCGTTCCAAGTTCGAGTCTTGGCGGGGGCACAAAATGTGGTGAGAAAGTAAGTTGTGTGGTTCCTGGGGACAAACCGGAACCCGGTCGTATATACTGTAAGGAATGAGAAAAGATAGAAATGAGGCCATAGAGATGAGAAAGGATGGTAAAAGCTATCGTCAGATTCGCGATAAGCTAAGAATACCCCTTAGCACGATTTCCGAGTGGTTTTCTGGTGAAGAATGGTCCCTCAAAATACGGCAGAAGCTGACGGCCGCTGCCGAAATCGAAAGCACCATAAGAATTGTCGAGTTAGATCGCGTACGAGGAGAGCATTTAAAACAGGCGTACGAGGAAGCCAGGAAAGAGGCACGCCAGGAGCTAGAAACTCTCAGGTATAACCCGCTTTTCATAGCTGGCATCATGCTCTATTGGGGGGAGGGGGATAAACTCACAAACGGACAAACACGACTTTCAAACTCTGATCCGGAGCTTATCCGACTCTATGTAGAATTTCTTAGGAAAGCGTGCCGTATACCAGAATCCAAGATCAAAGGCTCCTTGCTCATATACCCAGATATCGACAGAGAGTCGAACCTTAGGTTTTGGTCTTTTGCATCAGGTATTCCTATCTCACGTTTCTCTAAAAGTGTCCTTATAAATGGCAAACATGAGACTAGGCGTTTACGTTACGGCGTATGCTCGATCCTTGTTTTAAGTACGTATTTCAAGGTAAAAATGCTTGAGTGGCTCAGATTCATGCCAAAAGAATTGATGAATAGGGAATATTATGAGAATATAGGCGGTACAAGTATGACGGATACTTGACGCGGCCATAGTTTAGTGGCAAAACGGGACCTTGCCAAGGTTCAGATAGGAGTCCGATTCTCCTTGGCCGCACAAAACAAGCAAAGCCCGAGGCCTCACACGGCTTTGCTTGTGGAGAACTGGGGATAAAACTGTGAATAGGTGGATAAAGGACAAAAAGACGAGACTTATTCACCCATAAGTCCGAGGAAATCTGAGGAAATAAGCCATACTTATAAAGGTCGTGAATCTCAAAGAAAAGAGTCGAAATGAGATAGGGGTACTCGGAGAGCGTGCGGCTCGGATATACCTTGAGCGGCGCGGTTTTCTGATAGTAGATCGCAATGTGGCGCGTAAGACAGGAGAACTAGACCTCATCGTTCGAAAGGGCACTGATATGCGGTTTGTGGAGGTAAAAGCACGGGTGTGTGCAGAATTCCCCGACCCCTCCTCTCGCGAGGAGCACTATGATCCTTCGGCAAACCTTCATCCAGCAAAGATACGAAAGGTAGCCCGGACCGCTGAGTGGTATGTGGCAGAGAAAGACTGGGAAGGGAACTGGCAAATTGATGGTGCTCTCGTGTGGCTTCGAGAACGAGACGGTGTCGCGAGGGTCGAATACTTGTCGCAAATCGTGTAGGGTAGGGGGACAAGACGTCGTATATTGGGTGGAGCGTATTGCTGAGGGAAAGGAATGTTTAGTCGGGGTGTCGTATGACCTGCAGTACGCTTGCTGAGGGAATTAAAAACTGTGTCGGGGTGTCGTATACCGGTAGTACGCTTGCTTTGGGAGCAAGATGACGGAGTTCGATTCTCCGCACCCCGACACAGTTTTTAATCGGTTCTCTGGGAGAGAACCGGATGACGGAGTTCGATTCTCCGCGCCCCGACTAAACATCCACATTCAACTCGTGTTACCAGTTACACCAAAAACGAACTTGCCTGGTTTTCATCGACGCTCTGGGAGAGCGTTGGATGACGGAGTTCGACGTGAAGTGTGCAATTAAGAACGCCGCCTCTTTCGGGGCGGCGTTCTGCAAGCATCAGGTGCGACTCAGTGTTCGGGGTACTCCCCAAACAAAGATGGTCCCGAATATAGCTACCAGTACAGCACCAAAGTGGAGTCCAGGAAGTACGCCGTATGGAATTAAAAGTGGCGTCGACCAGTACAGTGACTGGATACGGAACTGAATTGTTGAGTCGAATATGAGCCAGCACGATGCGGCGAAGCCGCCAAGAGAAAGACAGCCCAATACCAACCCAGTCATCCAGAAGTCATTTTCGTTGTTCTGTAAGACTGTTCCGCATCCATGGACAAGTGCTGCGGTAACGATGAATGAGAGCGCGATAGTCGCTGACGCTTGCAAGAGATACATGATAGCTTCATTCATTACACACCTCCGTTCGTGAGCATGTCACAATAAATACTGGATGTAAATGTTTCTTCGTCAAAATACACAGGATTCTAAGTAAATAAGACACATTTTTATAAGATTTGACGAAAATCATCGTCAGCAGTAGGATGTTTGTATGACGCTCGAAGACACACTCGCTTCGCTCGGGCTTTCCCGTAAAGAAACGCAGGTCTATGTTTCTATGTTGAAAACAGGGATGACGAGCGCAGCTTCTATAGCAAAAGAAGCCTCTCTTCCTCGCCAGACGACTTACTCACTTCTCGAAGAACTAATTGCACAAGGATTTATTGAACAGAGCGACAAAAAAGGCGTACGACAATATTATGCAGATCCGAACGAACTCGGGAAGCTCATTGCCCGTCGGAAGGATGAACTTGATAGAGCGAAGAAGGTGCTCGATGAAACGGTACCAAAGTTGCTTGCAGAACACAGGCGCGGCACGTCGTTTCCAGTCGTGCAATATTATGAAGGGCAGGTTGGACTAACACGTCTCTTTGAAAATATTCTCGATCAACACAAGAATTCGAAAACGAAGATTTTTCGCGGGTTCGGCATCAATCGGTTCTATGGGGGTATGGAAAGTTATATTCGGGAATTTTTGAAGCGACGGCACAAACTCGGTGTTACGACACGCCTTCTTATTGCTGATGCGCCAAATACCTTTGGTATCAAAGGCCCCGAAACCTCTCTCGGGCGAGATGTGAAACATTTACCCATTGATGAACAAGAGGCCGGCATCTATCTTGTTGGTAAGAATGCGTACTTTTTCTCATACAAAGATAACGTAGGAGTGATGATAGAGAATCAAGCAATTACAGAATACCTAAAACAAGCGTTCGATCTGTTATGGGAGAAAGCATAAAGGAAAACCGG
>JBASFO010000001.1:0-9440 GCA_049653065.1 Minisyncoccia bacterium | reverse complement strand
ATGCAGCGCTTGCGGCAGTGAATCATGAAGACATGCACACAGTCGAGAAAGCATCGGAGATCATTCATAGCGTCATTACCGCTGCTTCCATGCCCGCTGACATGGGGGATGCGATACGCGCACGGTTCAAGGAGCTCGGCGTGCCTCTTGTCGCGGTTCGCTCGAGCGCGACCGCAGAAGACGGTGTGACCGCCGCGTGGGCGGGCCAGCTCAATACTTTTCTTAATACGTCAGAGACTGATCTGCTGCACAAGGTGCAGGAATGCTGGGCCTCGCTTTTCACGCCGCGTGCCATTTTCTACCGTTTTGAAAAGGGAATGGAGGGGCAACATATATCGGTTGCGGTCGTGGTACAAAAGATGGTGCAAGCTGACGTTTCAGGTGTCGCGTTTTCGGTGCATCCCGTTACCGAAGACCCCAACGAGCTCATCATCGAAGCGTCCTACGGGCTCGGGGAATCTATTGTCTCGGGCCAGGTAACGCCTGACTCCTATGTGGTTAGCAAGGAGCCGCGCGAACTACTTGAAAAAACTATAGCTACCAAAACGCGTGGTCTCTATAAAAAAGAGGGAGGCGGAAACGAATGGCGCGATGTGCCGGAAGCACAGCGCGATGTACAAGCGCTTACGGACGAACAGATTCTCGCGCTCTCTGATGTGGTCGTGCGCATTGAGCAGCACTACGGATTTCCGTGCGATAGTGAGTGGGCACTTGAGGATGGAACTCTCTACATCACCCAGAGTCGCCCCATCACGACACTTTCCGCTCGTTCCTCTCTCCTATGAATACTCTCAAGAAACCTATGCCTAACGCAAGGAAGGCGCCGCGCTTTGTACCTAAAAAGAAGCACACATCCCCGTATGTTCTGACCTTTGAAGGAAAGGGAATTTCAGTGCTCTATGAATCAATTCTTCTTGCACACTATGTACCGTATGAATCAGTATCGGTGCTCGCCGATGGGCATGTACGTGAATATATTTCTCGTGACGTACAGAATCGTATGGGTGCCGCGGGTCACCTACGTACCTATGACGAAGTGAACCGCGCCATTACCGCAATGGATGCGGCCATACGGAAAGCAGAGACGATACAAGCCTCTCACTTTTCTTCACCGCTTAAGCAAGACGTACTTATTGCTGCGCTCACTCACGCGGGGACGCTCGCGGCATGCTACGGATACTTTGATACCCACTATTGGGAAGGTGTGTACGATCGTGCAGTCAAGAGTACAGAGACAGAGCGCGTGATACACGCGGTCGAAGCGTATCGTAATAACGCGTGTGCGGCATACGACCGTTTCTTTTTCGGTACGCACAGTTACCTTTCAGAATTGCTTACCTTTCTCGGACGAGAGACGCATACCGCTTCGGAAGATCTCGCCTGTTACACAGCCGATGAATTGAAAGCATACATCAAAGATGAGTATCGCCTTAGAGGCGGAGAGATTGCAAAGCGCAAGGCGTTTTGCGTACTTGAGCGTTCTCCACAAGGAATCGTTACGTTACGTGGTGCTGAACGCGCAAGAAAGTATGCAGAAAGTCTTTCTGGTGTGTATACAAAGGCAGCACGTCTTGAGGGGGTAGTAACAGGAAAAGTCGCTCACGCTCTCGACTTAGTCATATATGGCCCGGCGCGCATACTCGTGAAAGATTATAGAAATCCCGAAGCATATGAGGTGCAAACCAGAAGCGTATGTGAGGGCGATATCATCATCTCCCAAACTATTGACCCAACCATGGTGCCGCTACTTCGGAGCGCCGCAGCGCTCATAACTGATGTGGGGGGTATGCTCTCGCATGCAGCGATTGTGGCGCGTGAACTTGGTATTCCTTGCATCGTCGCTACCGGCTCAGCGACGACCATCTTTAGTCCTGACGAGATGCTTGAAGTAGACACCATATCTGGAGTGGTGCGTCGTATGCAATAACACAGGTTGCCTCGCCATTCTCGCGGCAGAGCGGATGGGGTATTGTACCGAGATTACGTAAAAGAAAGGGCCCGGAGTATCCGGACCCTTGTAGGTTCTTTGAGCACTGACCATGGCCTCACGCTGCTGCCGAGGCCTCGCCATTTTTCCCTTCTTCGGGAAATACGGTGACGCTTTGAAGCTTCTTGTCTTCAAAGTGGACGCAAAAGCCCGTTGCGTTTTGCAGTTCGACATCGAGCAGCACTTCTCGTGCTTCGTCGCGTGCGGCGCGGTTTGTGCGATTTACGCCGTGCGAAGCTGCTGTGCGAAACAGCTCCTGGAGCAGGATTCCGTGGCCGACGACCAGGAAATTTCCCTGCCGATGCTTGAATGCTCGGGTTTTGAGATCCGTCCAGGCCTTCTTCCCCCACGCATCAAACACATGGGCTCCCTCTAGGGGTTTCCCGCGGCGCCTGAGCGTGGTGAGGCGGTGTGCGCGAAGCGCATCGCCCCCGGTATCAAGCAGGAAGTTGAGGAAATGCGTTTCATCGGAGTGGGTGGAATCGCCGTAGATAAGCGACTCCAAGACAAACACCTCCCCGACAGGAATTCCTGCGGCAATCGCGGCGGTCGTGTATGCCCGGTTTGCCGGTGAGGCAAACGCCTCCATGATTTTCTTGTCTTTAAGAAAGTCATGAAGTTTCAAGGCTTGCCCTCGCCCTTCAGGAGAGAGGCGCCGCGCTCGATCCATCGAGTACGGGGAGTGGTATTGATCCACACGCACATAGAGCATTTGCTCGGCGGTTACCGCCTCTGCGTGGCGAAACGCAAAGAAGCGGTGTTCAAGAACATTTTTCGCCATTTTCTACCTCTTGGGGTTGGCGTAACCATGCCCGGAAATCGAGCATGGAGGGAAGTACATTGACACATCAGCAAGGTATAAGTCAAGTTTTTTCCTACCAAATCTATCTCCTGGCTCCATGAAAATTGATCGATTTTGTGATAGAATAGAGGCAACAAACCATGGCAAAGAAAGCACAAAAAGAGCCGAAGGTAGGCGGCAAAGCGGGCGGTGCGTACGATGCTTCCTCCATCACGGTGCTGGAGGGACTTGACCCCGTCCGTAAGCGTCCTGGTATGTATATCGGGACCACCGGTCCCGATGGTCTCCACCACCTTATCTGGGAGATTTTTGATAACTCGCGGGACGAGGCTATGGGCGGGTTTGCCGACGATATTGAGATTGCACTTTTACCGGCCCTTTCTGCTGGGGGGCCCCCGCGCGTACGCGTCGCGGACAATGGCCGTGGCATCCCTGTAGACCGGCATCCCAAGACAAAAGTCTCTGCACTTGAGACCATCCTCACGACACTTCACGCGGGTGGGAAGTTTGGTGGGGATGGTTCCGGCTACAAAGTCTCTGGTGGTCTCCACGGAGTAGGTGCGTCTGTCGTGAATGCACTCTCGACCCATATGCGTGCTGAGGTGCACCGCGATGGCGCCTCCTACGCGCAGGAATACAAGATAGGAAAGCCGACCGGAGCGGTGAAGAAAATCGGGAACTCGGAGCGCCACGGTACCATCATCACCTTCACTGCAGACGAATCTATTTTCAAGGAAATTAAGTATGAGTGGAGTCGTATTGTTTCCCATACGCGCCAGCAAGCGTATCTCGTAAAAGGCACACGCATTTCAGTCATTGATGCACGGGGACTCCCCGAGGTGCAGGATGAGGATGTATTTTATCTGCGTGAGCTTAGCCTTGAGTGCCCGTCCATGGCCTTCTACTTTGAAGGGGGACTGCGCTCGCTCATCTCTTTTTATAACCAACACCAGACGCCTGCGCACAAAAACATTTTCTACGTAGATTCGGAAAAGGACGGTGTGATGGTTGAGATTGCGCTCCAGTACGTGGACGATATATCGCCGCGCCTTATGGCGTTTGCAAACAATATCTACAACCCGGAGCATGGTACCCACGTTACGGGATTCAAGACCGCGCTCACGCGCACCTTGAACTCCTATGGCAGGAAGGCCGGCATTCTCAAAGAGAGCGAGGAGAATTTCATTGGAGATGACGCACTCGAGGGCATCACCTGTGTGATTTCCATCAAGATGCCTGAAATACAGTTTGAGGGGCAGACGAAGGCGAAGCTCGGCAGCATGGACGCGCAGG
Organism: Minisyncoccia bacterium; assembly: GCA_049653065.1. Taxonomy (GTDB): domain Bacteria; phylum Patescibacteriota; class Minisyncoccia; order Phycocordibacterales; family Phycocordibacteraceae; genus C7867-001. The sequence goes on along the minus strand of JBASFO010000001.1, from coordinate 5,358 downwards.
GTGCGGTCGCTGCTGTCTTTGGGGACGCTTTCTCTGCATTTCTTGAAGAGAATCCAGATGATGCGCGCTCCATCATAAATAAAGTATTGCTCGCGCTCAAAGCTCGCAAAGCCGCGAAAGCTGCAAAGGATTCCGTGCTTCGTAAAGGGGCGCTTGATGGCATGACCTTGCCGGGAAAGCTCGCCGACTGTCAGACCAAAAACGCCGAGGAATCAGAACTCTTTATCGTCGAGGGAGACTCTGCAGGGGGTACCGCAAAGACGGGACGGGATCGCCGGATCCAGGCCATCCTCCCGCTTCGCGGCAAGATACTGAACATCGAGCGCGCACGCCTCGACAAAATGCTCGCAAGTGAGCAAATCAAAAACCTCGTGGTTGCGCTTGGTACGGCAATTGGTGACGTGTTTGATCTCTCAAAGCTCCGCTACCACAAAGTGATCATCGCGACCGACGCTGATGTCGACGGTGCACACATCCGTACACTTCTCCTCACTCTCCTCTACCGACACTTTCGGCCGGTTATAGACGGCGGCTATATCTATATCGCCCAGCCTCCCTTGTATAAAATAAAGCGCGGAAAAGAAATCATGTATGCGTACTCCGATGAGGAGAAATTTACATTGGTAGGAAAAGACGCAGAGCAAATTCCCGAAAGCACCGAACCTCTCGTAGAAGAGGAGGCTGGAGAACAAGAAGAAGAGTCCGAAACAAAGGATAAAAAAGCAAAAACCAAAACCGCACGGGTTTCAATTCAGCGGTACAAAGGTCTTGGAGAAATGAATGCTCCAGAGCTCTGGGAGACTACTATGGATCCTGCGCGTCGGGTGTTGAAACAAGTGAGGGTGGAAGACGCTGCGGAAGCCGACCGCATCTTTGATATTTTGATGGGCAACGATGTCGCGAGTCGTAAGTCATTCATTCAATCAAACGCACGACTGGCAAATCTGGACGTGTAGGTAGTCCTAGAGTATGTTCATAATCTCCTAAAAACTCTCTCTCGTTTGGTATATTCCTCCCGAAAGCATGCCAAGTTCTTGGCCTTTCGGGGAGGGACAAACCTTCTCTCGCGAGAGTTTTTGAGAGTCGTTCTAGTGAAGATCGAGGGTGAGGGAGCGGTCGTTGTTGCGCTCATTTTCTTCGTCCAGGCGGTCGCTCGGATCAACGGTGATTTCAATGCGTAGTGTGCTGCGGCGTGAGTCGCTAATACGTAGTGTGAAGTCCTGGAAACCGTCCGGGCGAAGGAGTGCGCCAGAAGCAGTCGCGTCATCTTCGCCAGCCACTTCGACCAAGACGCGCCAATTCGAGGCGATGTTGGTTCCGCCATTTTGAACGCGAAACTTCACTGCTGCATCGCGGTTATCCGGTACGTCCTCGTCTTCGACAAAGGTAGAACCGCGGAAGTAGCCGCCGCGCACCCTGGTGAGCACGAGATCAGGATCGCCGTAGAGCGGCACAGGCACAGGAGGGAGGTAGCGTATCGGCGTGTAGCCGGTCTCATCCGCAACTCGCGGAGTCTGCGGCGCATATCCCGTCTCGTCGGCGACTTGAGGCTCATCGTCTTCACGAGAAGGAGAGACCGTAGAAGTTTCTGGTTCTTTTGATTGTGGAGCGTCTACCTCCTCGTCTTCACTCCCAAAAATCTCGTCGGCGGTGTTTTGTTCCTCATCGGCCGAAAGATACACCGCAGAGGTAAGGCGTGAGAGCACGTCTGGAACGTATTTTGAAGCGTAGATAGCGAGTAAGATGCCTCCAATGATAAGCGCACCAAAGCCGACGACGGCAAGCCCGTTTACGGTCGCCTTTTTAGTATCCTGGGGTCCGTGCCCCGTGGTTGCTGACATGCGGACATATGTACCACACAAGGATATCCTTGTCAAATGCTTTTCGTTTAGCTAGAATGAGGGGACGTGAAAAAGCTCACACACACTATCTATCTTGGTGGCGCCTTTACGCGCTTCTACGCGCGGAAATGGACGTTCCTCGTTGTTTTTTTGGTTCTCTTTTTTCTCCTCCACGTGCTCCTTACAGCGGCAGGTCTCTCTCCTGTGTCAGTTAAGAACAGAGAGAACGTCTCGCGTCCGCCGCAGGTAGAACAGACCTCAAACACAGAGGATCTCCCGAAGGTTACGCTTCCCGCAGGAGGTGGAGAAATTCCTGTGCGTATTGAAATACCCACACTCGGTATTCGCGCACTCGTCGTAAATCCAACGAGTGCAAATATAGCGACACTCGACCAGGCGCTCCTTGCGGGCACGGTGCGCTACCCGGGTTCTGGTATCCCGGGAGAGGAGGGGAATGTGCTTATTTTCGGACACTCAAGCCATCTGCCGGTGGTGTACAACCAAGCATTTAAGGCGTTTAATGAGATTCAAGAGTTAGAGCGCGGTGACCGCATCATCCTCTACGGCGAGACAAACGTATTTCTGTATGAAGTAGAGAAGGTGGAGGAGGCGAATGCTTCAACTGACGCGATTCCACTCGCCGTTTCCGGAGCCTATCTCACGCTTGCGACCTGCAATAACTTTGGCACCAAGCAGGACCGCTTCATCGTCACGGCAAAACTGGTTGAAGTAACCACGCTAGAATAGCTCGTACCGAGAGCCCTGTATGCTACAAGGGCGAACCTTGTGAATATTCCACTATGAAAAGGGTCTCAGCTTGCGCCGAGACCCTTTTTACAGCACCTCCCATTTTAATAGAGGAGGACAACAACGCGCGGTTGAGGCCAACGGCGAGCATATGCCTCCGCGAGGCACATGTCCGTCATCCGCTCAATCTCCGCCTCAAGGTTTCCCTCCGGGCGGTTACCGTCGACGCGTACGACGCAGTCGCCACGGTCGACATACCGCACGGGTTCGTAGCTTTGGTAGTGCCGCCGCCCGCCTGAACCGAAGTTCAGATTGAGGACGACGTAGCCACGATATCCATACGATATGCCGCCGTAGCGCTGGCCATAGTGCATCGAGGGGCCGCCGCGATGGATACGCACGTGTTCTTCAACACGTTCGTACTCTCGAACTACCCTCTGCGCGGACGCAGAGGGCGCCATTGTTGTTGCTGCAATCATGGCCACGAGGGCCAAGAACATGCGCTTCATCTCTTCCTGCTTTCTAACAGTTTGAGTTAACGATAGGGGCATAGTAGACCATTTTATAGATTTGTCAAATTCTCTGTCATATATTCCTGAAAGGGAACTAGAAATACCCTGTATTTGCTGGTTATAATACAGATGCTTGACAGAAACGGTATTCTGGTATATTATGCTTTCATTGCGTCAACCACAGCCGTCGAAAGGCGGTTCGCCCTAAGGAGGGGCTACAAAAGATGCGCATGTTCTTAACGGCTCTCATGGCGTTAGCGTTGGTGGCGTGCGATAAGATGGGTCTCGGCTCATCTGAAAGCGCGCCCCCTGCGGAGATCCCGCAGCAATCGGCAGCGGCTTCGGCTGCTCCCCAATTGACGCCCGAACAAGTGCAGGCTCTCCTTGCACTTGCGGCAAATGCACCGGATGAGACTCCGGCGCAAGAGCCTGCGGCGCCCACAGAGCCTCAACCTGAAGTCGCCGCTGTACAGGTGGACAACGTCCGGTACACGGTCGAGCGCGATGTGCCTGTTTGTGCGGAGTTTGCGTTTGAAGCGGTGTCTATGACACCGACCGAACGCAGCTTCGCGCGAACGGACGCGACGCGTCAAGCATGCGCCACTGGCGCCCGCTTGCCCATCGCTGATGGGATTATCGACCTTCCGACTGGGCGTCGCATCCACTTCAATGCACGCGCCGTGCCGTCTCAGTGAGAGGGCACAGGGGGCCCGTGCGCGAGCAATCGCGTACGGGCCCCATTTTTTATAGAACTTGACAAATATACGACTCCATGTTAGCTTCTGTTTGTCTACAGGTCTTGGCCTGAGGCGGGCACTCATTAAGAAATCATTTATGACCAGAACCAACTTCGTCAGAATTTCAGTCATATCGTTCGCTCTTCTTCTCGCGGGTGCGGTTCCTTTTGCGCACGCAGGTGGAATCACCTACGGCGGTTGGGAAACTCCGTACTATGCTGACACCTCAAGCATCAATTATGGTGGTTGGGAGACACCGTACTACGGCGATACGTCCAGCATCAGCTACGGCGGTTGGGAAACTCCGTACTATGCTGACACCTCAAGCATCAATTATGGTGGTTGGGAAACCCCGTACTACGACTCTGGTCCGTCTTCCTTTGAGAATTATGGACCCTCTTCCTTCGAGAATTATGGCCCGTCTTCGTACTCCCTCTCCGCGCCGACCCAAGCGTACCAGTCTAGTTACGCCTTCAATGACTGTTACACCTACTATGGGTGCAACGCCTACTATCTAGACACGCCCGTCTACTCCACCCCCAACACGTTTTCCTCCTACGACTACTCGTATGACTACGTGTATGAGCGGGAAGTTATCTCGGATTTTGACGATGATGACCGCGATGACGATGAGCCCTCGTGTGATATTGAAGCCGACGACACCTCGATAGATGAGGACGACTCAACTCGCATTCACTGGGAGTCTGATGATGCAAACTCTGCACGACTTAATCAGGGCATCGGAAGTGTTTCGCTTGATGGATCTCGTACCGTATCTCCAAACTCTGATACGACCTACACACTCACGGTGCGCGACAACGATGGCGACACTGATACGTGTTCCGTTACCATCCGCGTTGAAGAGGATGACGACAATGATGACGAGGACCCTTCATGCCGCCTTACCGTTGATGACAAAACGGTTGATGAGGGCGAGGAAGTAACCCTTGAATGGGACACGCGAAACGCCGATTCTGCATCAATTAACCAGGGCATTGGCCGCGTTGATGAGGATGGTGGGGAAGAGGACGTAGAAGTTGATGAAGACACCACCTTCCGCATGACGGTGCGTGATAATGATGGCGACACCGATACGTGCTCGGTCACGGTTCGGGTCGACGAGGATCGCACCTTCTCCTCAGTTGAATTTGAGGGCGGTCCTACCTATAACCCTCCGGTGGTGTATCTCTCAAGCATTCCTTACACCGGTCTTGAAGACATAAGTCCGGCGATGCTCTCCTTCTTCGTGATGCTCATCGCGCTCGCGGGTGCTGGTGCATGGGTTACGTTTCGCTCGGGCGTCATTCCAAATTTCGCCTTTGCAACAACTGAAGAAGAAGCAGTCGATGAGGGCCACGCCGACGCGGACGGACATGTACAGGGAACGCCTGAAGCTGACGCGCTCATTGCGGCGCTCTCCGCGGGCGACACGGGGAAAGCTGTGAACACGCTTCGCGATGCAGCGGTCAAGGGCGCGGGTATCGAGGAAACCGTAAAGACAGCTCTAGAGACTACGAATGA